>NZ_BAABCQ010000025.1:40690-60332 GCF_039539045.1 Streptomyces marokkonensis | reverse complement strand
GTCAAGATCGCGTTATTGATCTGTTCCGAGACTCGTTGGGCTACGAGTACCTCGGCAACTGGGAGTACCGCGCGGCAAACTCCAACGTCGATGTGGAGCTGCTCACACAAAACCTCCGTGCCCGAGGCTACAGCGACAACCTCATCAACAAGGCGGTCGACAAGCTGAAGAGCGATGCCTCGCTCGGTGGCGGCCGCGATCTGTACGAGGCGAACCGAGATGTCTACGGCCTGCTCCGGTACGGGGTGAAGGTCAAGCCCGGTGTCGGCGAGCAGATGGAGACGGTGTGGCTCGTCGACTGGGCGCACCCCGATGCCAATCACTTCGCTCTGGCCGAGGAAGTGACGGTGCTAGGCCAGCACACGAAGCGCCCGGACATCGTGCTCTACGTCAACGGCATCGCCTTCGGAACGATCGAGCTCAAGCGTTCGAAGGTCGCCGTCTCTGAAGGTATTCGGCAGAGCATCGGGAACCAGCGTCCCGAGTTTATTCGGTCGTTCTTCACCACCGTGCAGCTCGTTATGGCCGGCAACGACGTGGAGGGGCTGCGCTACAGCGCTATCGACACGCAGGAGAAGTACTGGCTGGCGTGGCGTGAGCCGTCCGACATCGCCGACCCCCTCGATCGTTCCTTGACCCAGCTTTGCTCGAAGGTGCGCCTGCTTGAGCTGGTGCACGACTTCATGGTCTTCGATGCGGGGCAGAAGAAGACGTGTCGGCATAACCAATACTTCGGCGTCAAGGCGGCTCAGGAGCGGATCGTCAAACGCGAGGGTGGCATCATCTGGCACACCCAGGGCTCCGGCAAGTCGCTGACGATGGTGTGGCTGGCCAAGTGGATCCGCGAGAACCAACCAGATCCCCGAGTGCTCATCATCACTGACCGAACCGAACTGGACGATCAGATCGAGAAGGTCTTCCGGGGGGTCAACGAGTCCATCTACCGCACCAAGAGCGGCGCCGACCTCCTAGCCACGTTGAATGCGAGCGTAGAGTGGCTGATCTGCTCGCTGGTCCACAAGTTCCATGGCTCGGAAGACGAAGCCGCTCGCGATGAAGCCGAGAGCGAGTTCATCCGTGAACTGAGCGCGACCGTTCCCAAGGGCTTCCACGCCAAGGGCAACATCTTCGTCTTCGTCGACGAAGCCCACCGCTCGCAGTCGGGCATGATGCACGATGCCATGAAGGCGCTCATGCCGGGTGCCATGTTCATCGGCTTCACCGGTACGCCCCTGCTCAAGGCGGATAAGGCCACCACTATCGAGCGATTCGGCAGCTTCATCCACACATACAAGTTCGACGAGGGCGTGGCAGACGGCGTCGTACTTGACCTGCGGTACGAGGCTCGCAACATCGACCAGGACCTGACCTCGCCGGCAAAGGTCGACCAGTGGTTTGAGGCCAAGACCCGGGGTATGACGGACCTGTCCCGCGCCGAACTCAAGAAGCGCTGGGGCACCATGCAGAAGGTCGTCAGCTCGGAGCCGCGTGCCCGGCAGATCGTCAACGACATCCTGCTCGACATGGAGATCAAGCCGCGCCTGTCGGACGGCCGCGGCAATGCCATCCTCGTCAGTCAGAGCATCTACCAGGCGTGCAAGTTCTACGAGCTGTTCACTCAAGCTGGGTTCAAGGGCAAGTGTGCCATCGTCACGTCGTACACGCCGCAGGCCAGCGACATCGCCAAGGAGGACTCCGGCCACGGCGCCACCGAACGGCTGCGCCAGTACGAGATCTACCGGCAGATGCTCGCGGACCACTTCAACGAGCCTGCCAATAAGGCGATGGGCAAGGTCGAGCAATTCGAGAAGGACGTCAAGGAGCGCTTCGTCAACGACCCGGGCCAGATGCGGCTGCTCATCGTCGTCGACAAGCTCCTGACCGGCTTCGACGCCCCGAGCACCACGTACCTGTACATCGACAAGAAGATGCAGGATCACGGCCTATTCCAGGCAATCTGCCGGGTGAACCGCCTCGACGGCGAGGACAAGGACTACGGCTACATCGTCGACTACCGGGACCTGTTCAACTCGCTTGAGTCCGCGATCACGGACTACACCGGCAATGCCCTCGAAGGCTACGAGACGAAGGACATCGAGGGGCTACTGTCCGACCGGATCGACAAGGCCCGTGACGGCCTCGATACGGCCCTGGAGAAGATCCGGGCGCTATGTGAGCCGGTCGAACCGCCGAAGGACACTCTCCAATACCAGCAGTACTTCTGCGCTCGCGAGCAGGGCAACGCCGAGCAGCTCAAAGCCAACGAACCGAAGCGGGTTGAGCTCTACAAAGCTGTTGCGTCCGTGACCCGCGCGTACGGCAACCTCGCTAACGAAATGCAGGCCGCCGGCTACAGTGCCGCCGAGACCGCAGCGATCAAGGATGAGATCGCCCACTACGCCAACGTGCGCGAAGAGGTCAAGCTCGGCGCCGGCGAGAATGTCGACTTCAAGCAGTACGAGGCCGGCATGCGGCACCTGCTCGACACATACATCAGCGCCAGTCCATCCGAGGTGGTCTCCGACTTCCAGGAAGCCGGGCTGATCCAGTTGATCGTCGAGATGGGGGCTGCCGCCCTCGACAAGCTTCCCGCCGGTATCAAGAAGGACCCGGAAGCGGTGGCGGAAACGATCACCAACAACATGCGCAAGGTGATCATCGACGAGCGCCCGATGAACCCGAAGTACTACGACAAGATGTCGGAGCTGCTCGACGCCATACTCGAGGAACGGCGGCAGGGTGCCCTGGACTACAAGGACTACCTCGCGAAGCTCCTGGAGCACGCGTCCAAGCTCGGCAAGGGCGAGTCAGACACCAAGTACCCGGAATGGGCTGACAACGGTGCTCGCCGCGCCCTGATCGACTTCTTCGGTCAATCACCGGAGCTGGCCGCCGTTGTGGACACCACCATCCTCCACACCAAGCCCGACTCGTGGGTGGGCAACGCGATGAAGGAGAAGAAGGTCAGTCGCGCGGTCGCTCAAGCACTGCCCGCCGACTTCGACCGGCTTGATGAACTGCTTGAACTACTAAAGGCACGACATGAGTACCGCTAGCGCCTATCTCACCATCCGTGGCATCGACGTCGACGTCATCTACAAGAGCATCAAGAACTTGCACATCGGCGTCTACCCGCCCCTTGGCCGCGTCCGGGTCGCAGCGCCGCACCAGCTCGACGACGAGCAGGTGCGGCTCGCCGTGATCCAACGTCTGCCGTGGATCAAAGAGCAGCGCGAGCAGTTTCGCTCAGCCGCACGTCAGTCCACGCGTGAGATGGTCACAGGCGAGTCCCACTACGTGTGGGGCGTTCGGCGCCGGATGAAGGTGGTGGAACGCCCTGGCCGGGCTCATTTCGAGCTAGACGGTGAGCGACTGCTGCTCTACGTCCCGCCCCGCACCTCGGCCGAACGGCGCCGCGAGCTGCTCGACCAGTGGTATCGAGAGCAGGTTCGACACGCGATCCCGAGCTTGATTGCCAAGTGGGAGCCGATCCTCGAAGTGTCGGTATCGCGATGGAGCATCAAGCGCATGAAGACCAAGTGGGGATCCTGCAATCGCGAGACCGGGCACATCTGGTTCAACGTCGAGCTCGCCAAGAAGCCCCCGGCTTGCCTGGAGTACATCGTCGTCCACGAGATGGCGCATTACCTGGAGCGCCACCACGACGACCGCTTCACCAAGCTCGTGGAGAGGTCCATGCCAAATTGGCGAAGCCTCCGTGACCAGCTGAACAGTGCACCGCTCGCGGACGAGCAGTGGAAATGACTACGCCGGAAGACGAGGTCGGCGGGACCGGTCTCTGCCCGCCACGCCTGTCCGCGCCCGTGTCCTCCTGAGCGGACCCGACCGCAAGCGGCAGTTCCGCGTCTACCTAACGAGCGACTCGTGCGTGCGCGATGCGTGAGCGGACGGGTCAGCACCAGGCGTCACATACAGGATCCAGCGCCGTGCCGCGCGGCGCTGATCAGGTACAACAGCACCGCGCGGCACGGTCTGGAACCGCCCGGCATGGATTCGATCCCACTCCTAAAGCGGGTGTCGCAGGTTCGAATCCTGCCGGGGGCACAGGCCTAAGTGCAGGTCAGAGGGTTACAGGCCCCCCGTTCTATTCGAACGGGGGGCCGCTTTCATGATCGACTGCCACATAGATGCCACACCCCCACGGGAAGCTGTACCCGTTCACCCGTTCGGGGGACTGGACTACCTGAACACGGCACGTAGAGTGTCGACGTCGAGAGGGGCAGGCACGACTCCCCACGCGCGCCTGAGACGCGCCTCTCGTGAACCTGTGGGCCCCGGCGGGGAGGCCGGACCCACGGGCGAGGCCCCCACCGGGATTGTCGGTGGGGGCCTCTCAACGTCCAACGTAGACCGCCCCGGCGGCCGAAGCTGCCGAGGCGGGACGCCTTGACTGAGTCTTGGGCGTCTAACGGCCGGATCAAGCGGAGACGCGTACGCCCGCCCAGCCGCTCCATAGCGCCGCCGATCCCTCAGAAGCGACCGGGGCAGGTCGATGCGGGTGGCCCCGCGCAAGATCATTAAATGTGCCCCGGTGGGCACAGACAAGAAGCCATGATCACCGGAATGTGGGGCGAGTGCCACTCGACCCGATGCCTGACTGGGTGCCAGCCCGACGCCGGCAGATCGGGGAGCGCCTCCGCGCCGCACGCCTCCACGCGGACCTGACGCAGGAGCAGCTCGGCCACCGCGTCGGCCGGGACCGTCGCACGATCCACCGGTGGGAGTACGCGCAACGCATCCCAGACCTCGAGGACCTGTTGCTCCTGGCGGACGCGGTCGGGGTACCCCTGCGGGATCTGGTCGACTGACGGGCGGCTGCCCTGGTGGTTCTTCGGCACGGACAGCCGCCCCTTCCGGATGGAAGGCCGACACCTCAAGAGGAGCCCTCCCCTGGCTGGCGGCCAGGAGTCTGGAGTGAGCGGCCCGCCCCCGACGGGGAGCGTGAGACGGGCCGCTCGAGGCCACCGGCGCGATCGGCGACACACATTCACGCTGGTGGAGTGGAACCCGCTGGTGCCACGCTCGCCCTGGGGCACCAGCGGGGGCTCATAGGGCCGGGCGAGCGCTGTCGTGAGGGTGTCGGCGGATCCGCACGTTGGCGTCCGTCACGGCGGAGAGGAAACCCCGCTCCTGCGCGCGGCTTCGGGTTCGAGCTGCCCGGGCGCAGATCGGACAGCCGGGGACAGGGTCGGGAGGGTCAAGGGGCATTCCCAGGTACACGGGCGGGCTCATACCCGTCATGCGCTCCGTCATCGGCGGCCGTCCTTCACGAGCTGGTACAGCGCGCGGTTGATCGGGCACGGGTTGGCCTCGCTCGGCTCCGGTTCCCGCTTGCAGTCCTCGCACCCGGGGGCGTGATCGAGGAGGCCCCGGTGCGCCACCTGTCCCGTGCAGGCCGGGCAGGCGCGGGGGTACCAGCGCATGCCGATCCGGGACGTGGACCAGGGCGCCGGGGACGTCTGCTCGCCGAAGTCCACGGCCATGTCCGCCGTCAACGACGCACGGCACCACACGCAGTCAGCGCCGCGGACCTGGTCGTCGGTCAGCTTCTTCAGCCCGGGGAGGGCAAGCACCAGGACGGCCAGCACCTCAGGCGGTATGGCGTCCGTTCTCGTAGCAGCGTCGCTCGGCATGGTGCCCCCTACGGTCGCAGTGATCCGTCTCACATAAGCGACCGTAAGAGGCGCGGAGGGGCACAACGCTCACAATCTTGTGAGCGATGTGAGCGCCCCTACAGGCCCACCCACGCGGCCATGTAGGTCAGCGTGTCCGGGGTGCGGCGGGCAGTGTGGACAAGGCCGCGGATCGTCTCGCGTGCGCCAGGGTGGTACCTCGTCTGCTCTGGCGCCGCCTTCCGGGCCTCGACCAGGTGCTCCAGAGCCTTCCCTGTCCGGCCTGTCTCCATCTCTGTACGCGCTCGATCGATCAGGAAGTGCGCACGTCGTGACGTGGGCATCGACGCTGGCATGCGGACCTTCCCCGCCTGCTTCAGCGCGGTGTCGTACTGACCCATCTCGATGGCCGCCGACATGCGGTGCAGCGCGACGTTCGCCGGACCGAATGACAGCCAGTGCACATCGGAGGCCTCCCCTGTCCGCTTCGCGAACGACCGCGCCTCTGAGAGATGCCGCTCGACGGCCCCCTCGTCCCCGGCGCGGGCGCAGATCACAGAGGCCCCCAGGTGTAGCTGGCCGGCCACGGCCAGGCTCTCCCGGGTGGTGTCCGCCTGGTCGACGAGGCTGTGTCCAGAGGCGATCAGGCGTTGCCCGATCGTGTACTCGCCCTCGCGGTAGTAGACGAGGGCGCGCATGTACTGCCGGACTGCCCCAAGGCACGGGTCCGAGGCGCGCTCGGCCGCCCAGGCCATACGGTCCAGAGCCACCGCAGAGAGATCGAAGTACCCCAGCTTCACGGTGATGTCGTGGGCGGTGCGGTACATCGAGGCCAGGGCCAGCCACAGATCTGTGGACGGTGTCGCCCACGCGGTATGCGTCAGCTCGGCGATGGCTGAGGGAAGCGCGCGTGCGGCTGCCCGCAGGTGCGTGGCGCGTACGGATGCGCACAAGCTGTCCGCGGAAGTGATGAGCTGGTCTGCCGGCCGGACGGCCAGGTCGGCGTCTGCTCCCAGGTCGTACAGGTCGAGCGATTCGCGGATGGGGCGGACAAGTTCGGCGAGCCGGTCGCGCTGCAATTCGGTCACGTAGGGCTGTCCCGTGAGAGTGGTGACGTCGATGTTCAGGGCATGCGCAACAGCAGCGACGAAGGCCGCGGTGGCTGGGCGGGCACCGCATTCCACCTGATTGAGCAGGCTGTACGAGTAGGGGAGCCGGTCGGCGAGAGCGCGCTGACTGAGCCTGGCCAGTCTTCTCTGTTCCCGGATTCGTGTTCCTGTGTGCTCGTCGTCCAGTGCGGGCATACTGGTCTCCGTTCCTTGCAGCCACTTGGAACGGTACTCGCGTCCGCCCCCGACTCAATCCGATTCGGGGGCGGTTGCATGCCGCCTGGTCCTCGTGATCCGCTGCCCGCATGAGCGTCCTTTACTTCTTCGGCTCCGCGGCGCCCCCCGTCCACGACGTGGCCCGGCCTATCGCCGACGCACAGGCCCGAGGCTGGGACGTGTGCCTCGGCCTTACCCCCACCGCAGCCGACTGGCTATCTGACCAAACGAGTGACCTCGAGCAGTTGACCGGGCACGCCGTACGGGCTGCGTACAAGCGCCCCGGAACAGCGGACGTATGGCCGTCGGCGGACGTGATCGCTTTCGCCCCTGCGACCTTTAACAGCATCAACAGTTGGGCGCTCGGCCTTAGCTCGAACTTCGTGATCGGCGTCGTTGCAGAGGCCATCGGCAAGGGCATTCCGCTGGTGATGATGCCGTGCGTGAACGCGGCGTACGTACAGCACCGACAGTTTGAGCGGAGCATCGCAGCACTGCGGGAAATGGGCGTGCACGTGCTCTACGGAGCGGATGGCTTCGAGCCCAACAAGCCGGGGCAGGGTCGCCCGAGCGAGTATCCGTGGCATCTGGTCGTGTCAGCGGCAGAAGGCATTGTCGGCGGGGAATGACGAAATGGCCCCCTCTCGCCTTGGGCGGGAGGAGGCCGTCCTGTTTCAGGGGTACTGCCGGCGTTGCGGGTCCAGCGCCAGGGCGAGGGGACTGGTCGGCGACTCGGACTCGTCATCCTCGGGCGCACTGTCGCGTCGGCACACCAGCGCATCCGGGTCATCGGCCGGCGGCTGGAGGCTGTAGCCGTCCGGGCACGACGCTCCGGCCGGTCCCTGCTCTCCGCGCGGTCCTGGCTCGCCCTGTGGTCCGGCCGGTCCTGCTGGTCCCGCCGGGCCCGCGGGCCCAGGCTCGCCCTGCGGTCCCTGCGAGCCGTCCGTGCCGTCCATTCCGGCGGTGCCGGGTGCGCCGTCCTCACCCGGCGCCCCGTCCGTCCCAGCCTCCCCCGGCGCTCCGGGATCTCCTGGTTCTCCGGGATCTCCGTCCTTGCCCGGCGGGCCAGGGTCACCCTTCGGGCCGGGGATCGGCACCGGTACCTCCGCGCGGTCGGGGAGATCCTCCACCGCCCGGGCCGGATCCGGGACGGCCGGCGTCTTCCCCTCCGCCTTCACCTGCTCGCGCAGCACCCTCACGTCACCGGCCAGAGTGCTGACGGCGTCGCCGCGCCGGTTCGCCTCGTCCGCGAGAGCATCCGCCCGGCGCGCCTCCGAGTCGATCCGCAGCCACACCAAGACGACCGCCCCCGACAGTACGAGCAGCAGCGCAGCAACCGCGAGCGAACGCCACCGCTGCGCGAGGACCGGCTGAGCATGACGGCGCTTCACGTGGGCTGTCCCCCTAGTTCGACGATCCGTTCGCGCAGCCGGTCATTCTCAGCGGTGAGCGTCGCGATCTGAGTCTGTAGTTCCGCTTTGTCGGCGCGTTCGTTCGCGAGCTCGTTGTACGCGGCCGCGAGCTGCCGCTCGTTCTCGACGACGCGCTCGCGCAGCTGCGTGCGTTCTTCTTGCAGGTTGTCGACGAGCGTCGAGTAGCCGCCGAAGATGGCACCGGACTGGCTGGCTGAGTTCGCGCCGCGGTGTCCGATCAGTGCGGCGCCGGCTGCTGCGAGCCCGACGACGATCGTTCCGACGGCGTCGATCATCGCAGCGTCCACGGGGTCCACGGGCGTCCTGTGATGGTGCAGTGGGGTGTGTGCGCGGCCGAGTTCTCCAGCCTGCTCCGGCAGGAGTACGCCGGCCGCGCCTCGCATCAGACGCTCGGCGCGGTCGACGCGCTGTTCTTCGGGCCGACCAGGCGGGCCGCCATCCCCTTCACGAGGGTCACGACCGCCGCCGTACCGCCGACGCCGACACTCTCCCAGAAGGGGACGCTGAGCATGTCGGCCGGTCCGGCCGCGCCCAGGAACGTCCAGATGATCCGCTCGATCAGGTCGACCGCTTACGTTCTCGCGGTCTTCACGACGGTGTCGGCGGCGGGCGGATCGATCTCGGACGTGATCAGGATTCCTTCCAGATGAGCGCGGTCAGGACCGCGCTGGTGATGGTGATCGGATCCGCGGCCTGGCTGCACAGACGCACCCGCATCCGGCGGCCCGCGCCAATGCGCTTCGTCAGGGGGATCACGGCGTAGGTGCGGCCGGACGTGCCGATGACCTCGTGGATCGGGTGGCCGTGGACGTAGGTGTTGCCGTCGAACTCGGCCATGCGGACCTGGAGGACCGCCCCGGTGGGGAGGTCCTCGATGGCGAGGCTGATCGTGCCGGTGAAGCGGGCCGGGCCGCGCGCCCACACGGCGCCGTCGTCGGCGTGCTGGCCCGGTTCGTCGGCCCACTCGCTGGTGAACTCGATCGAGTCCCACATGCCGGGCCGCAGCTCGTAGGGCTGAGCGCCGAGGTTGATGTAGTCGGGCATGTCGTCCCCCTGGACGGTGTCGGTGGCGCGGGCGACGATCGCGGGGAACACGACCTCGCGGAACTGGCGGATGCGGGCGTTTCCGGGGCAGGCCGTGCCGGACGTCGACCACTGCCGGAACATCGAGTGGTAGCCGAAGCCGGGGTCGTCGTGGCTGCGGCAGATCCGCAGTGGGATGCCGTGATGCCGGTGCAGCCACGCGCCGAGCAACACCAGCTGCTCGATCTGCTCGGGTGTCCAGGCGTCGCTGGCCTTCGTGTTCGAGGCGGTCTCGATACTGACCGCGCCGGTCCCGTCGCCGCGGCGGTTGGCGCCGGCGTTGGCGTCGGCGCGGGTCTCGGTGCCGATGTACTGGGCGATGTCTCCGGCGTAGCCGATCCCGAAGTGGCTTTCGAGGTTGGTGCTGTCGCGCCAGTACTCGTACGTACGGCGGGCAGTCCACGGGGCGACGATGCTGTGGACGATGAACTGCGTCGGCCTGATCGCCGCCTGGGCATCACTCTCCGGCTGAAGCTCCATCTTCACCGCGCCGGGATACCAAGCCATATCTGCCTTCTTTCGGAGGAGTCGGGCGGCCGAAGGGGGCGTTGTCGGCGATGACTTCGAAAGTGTGCTGCACCGTCGAATGGGACAGGTTCCGCAGGTCACTGTTGGTCATACCCTGCACCTGCACCTCGTCAAGCACTTCCTCGTACGTGTACAGCGTGGAGAAGGAGGTCCGGACGAAGGTCCACATCGCCCACCGCCCCGACTACGTGCTCGTGTCGGAGCGCAGGCGGCAACGGGCGCCACCTTCGGGTGGGGCCGCGCAACGACGACAACACACATACCCGGAAGCTGCGCGGGCGGTGATTCCGTCGCGCCACGGCGACAGCGATTGCGATTCCGTGCGAAACCGCCTGCGAAGGAAGGGGAGTCCGGAAGAGGATGTCTGTATGCGCATAGGAGTGGTCGGACTCGGGATGGGGCTTCACCTGGCGGACTGGTGCCGCAAGGTGGGTCTGGAGGTCGTGGTGGCTTGTGACCGCGACTCCGACCGCCGCGCAGTGGCGCAGGCGCAGTTGCCCGGTGCGGTGCTGGTGGAACGCTGGCAGGATTTGCTGGAGCACCGTCTTGACGGGGTCGTCCTGGCCAACGACTTCGATGAACACGCGCCGTTGGCCATCGCTTTTCTGGACCGTGGGGTGCACGTGCTGTCCGAGTCGGCTGCGTGCGTGGACGCCGCGGAAGGCGAAAGGCTCATCGCGGCGGCGGACCGGTCGTCCGCGACCTACTCCTTCGCCGAGAACTACGTGGCCCATCCGCACGTCCGTCTCCTCCGCCGGGCGGTCGAGGCCGGGGAGCTGGGCCGGATCAGCCTGATCGAGGCGGACTACCTGCACGGCATGTCCCCGGCCGGTGTCGCGGGCCTGATCGGCGATCCGGCGCATTGGCGCGGGCGCATCGCTCCCACGGCGTACTGCACGCACACCCTCTCCCCGGTGCTGGCCCTCACGGACGCCTGGCCGGTGGAGGTGTCGGCGTTCTCGGTGGACTCGGCGGACCCACGCGCCGCGGTCGTCATGGCGGTACGGCTGTCCACCGGGGCGCTGGCGCTCACCCGGCACGGGTTCCTCCAGGGCGAACCCGCCAGCCACTGGAGCTGGATCTCCGTGCGCGGTACCAGGGCGCTGGCCGAGTCCGTCCGAGCCGACGGCGAACGGTCCTGGTCGGTCCGTGTCAGGACGGAGGGCTGGGCGGCCCCGGAGGGCCACGCCCGCGAGGAGGAACGCGTCCCCCCGCCGCTCACCCTCGCCGGGGAACCCGTACCACGCGCAGCCGAGGGCACCGTACGGGTGCTACGGGCCTTCCGGGCCACGATGGAGCACGGAGAGCCACCGCTGGTACCGGTGCGGCCCGCCGTGGCCGCGTCACTGGTCGGCGTGGCCGGCGCGGAGTCACTGGCCAACGGTTCCCGACCAGTCCCCGTGCTTGCGATGACGACCGAGCCGGGGAGTTGCTCAGACAGTTCCTGACGTCAACGTCCGAGATCAACGGCGCCGGACGGGGACGTACAACAGCGTCTCTGACCGGCCGGCCCATCAGCCGACGACCTCAGTGCTGCCTGATGCGGACGGGAACCCGTGGCCCGCGGGATGCGTCCTCGTGAGCGTGACTGAATCGAGCGGCCTGCCCAGCCCTGACGACTGCTCGAGCCCTGGCGGCGGCTCAAGCACGAACGACGGCTCACTTGATGCCGACGGCTCACTTGCCGGCGGAGGTTCACTTGCCGGCGAGGGTTCACTTGCCGGTGAGAGTTCACCTTCTGGCGAGGACGTACGTGCCGAGGACAGCTCGGGAGCCGACGACGACGAGGCGTCCCCGCGGCCCGGTCCGTTGTGGCGCCATGCGTTGTGGGTGGTGGGCGTCACCGCCGTCGGGTTGGGGATGGCCTGGTACTCCGCGTCGTACCGTGTCGGGCCCGACGACTACGGGCTTCCGCTCGCCGTCGAGGGGCAGACCTGGCCGTACGTGGGGTTCTGGGCCGTGATCGGTCTGACGGCGGCGGCCGTGCTGCGGGCTGTCGCCGCCAGGGTTCCGCTCGCGGGACCGGATGTGATCGCGGTCCTACTCACGTTCACGGGCGCCCGGCTCTCCCTGGGTTGGCGGCCGGAGCCGCTCATGCTGGGTGCGATGGCCGCTGCCGCGCTGGTGGTGGCGGTCATATGGTGTGTCCCCGCGCTGCGCGGCGGCTTCCGGAGCCGTGCCGGCGGGCGGTGAGTCGCCGCCGGCGGGCGCGGGAGGGTGACGCGGGCGGCCCCGTCACCCTGGGGCGACGGGGCCGGTGTGCGGGGGCTACGGCCCGTGGCCACGGCCAGGTGCGCTGCCGTTACTCCCGGATGCCGATGCCCTGGACCGGCGGGG
This sequence comes from Streptomyces marokkonensis, assembly GCF_039539045.1. NCBI lineage: Bacteria > Bacillati > Actinomycetota > Actinomycetes > Kitasatosporales > Streptomycetaceae > Streptomyces > Streptomyces marokkonensis. The sequence continues at coordinate 47,993 of NZ_BAABCQ010000025.1, read as the reverse complement.
TGCGCAGGACGCGGCCGATGGGCAGCATCGTGGCGATCAGGGCGAGGGCGACGGTGCCGCCGACGACGGCGATCCAGCCGGCGGCCGGGACGTACGGGATGCGTTGTCCGGCGACGGCGTTGACGACCGAGGTGAGGGTGACGGCCGCGATCGCACCGCCGAGGACGAGCGCCACGCCGAGCAGCCCGGCCTGTTCGGCGTGGACCATCCGCTTCACCTGGCCCCGGGTGACGCCGACCAGGCGGAGCAGGGACAGTTCCCTGGCCCGGGCGAGAGCCGCCATGATCAGGGTGTTGGCGGCGGCGAGCACCGCGTAGCCGACCAGGACGGCGATGAGCAGCTTGTTGAGCCAGCCGCTGATGGCCAGGTCCTGGGCGAGTTCGCCGGTGAGGGTGTCGGTGTCGGCCACCGAGGCTGCGGGGTACCGGTCCGCGAGGTCGGTGAGGGCCTCGACGGTGCCGGCGTCGGCGTCCGGGGCGGTGCGGACGAGGACCTGGTCGTCGAGTCCGGTGACGGTGTGGCCGGCGAGGGCCTCGGTGTGGAGGGTGACGTCGCCGAAGCCCCAGCCGCGTTCGTACAGGGCGACGACCTTCAGGGTGACGGGGGTGCCGTCGCCCAGCCACAGCTCGGCCTTGTCGCCGAGTTCCCAGCCGGCGGAGTCCGCCTGCGCGGTGGAGACCGCGACCGTGTCCTTGGTCAGGCCGGCGAGGCCGCCCGACCCCACCCGCAGGTCCAGGGTGTGTTCGGCGCCCCGCGGGTCGATGCCCTGTGCGACGACGGCCTGGGCGCCCAGGTCGATCGGGACGACGACCGACGTACGGCGCACGCCCGTCGCGGCCCGCACGCCGGGGACGCGGCGGGCCTCTTCGGCGGCGGACGCGGGAAGGCCGGCGCCGCCGACGATCGCGTGCTGGGCGAGCGTGCCGTCACGGCTCTGGACGACGGTCTGGCGCTGGAGGTTGTCCTGGAGGAACCAGACGGACCCGCCGAAGCCGACGGAGAGCACGAGCGCGGTGAGGACGGCGACCATGCCGCGGGCGTTGGCACGCAGGTTCGCGGCGGCGAGGTAGCCGCTGCTGCCCCACACGGCCTTCAGGACGGGTCCGAGGCACCGGGCCGCGGCCTGGTTGATCCAGGGAGCGAGCAGGGCGACGGCCAGGACGAACATGTAGAGCATGCCCATGGCCGCGCCGAGGGCGGTCTGGCCGTCGGCGGCGCCGGTGAGGCCGATCAGCACGACGCCCCCGGCGGCGAAGGCCAGGCCGGTCACGACCCGTGCCCTGCTGCCGAGGCCGGTCTCGACGACGGCCTCGCCGAGCGCTTCGGTGGGGCGGATACGGGTGGTGCGCCGGGCCGCGATCCAGGCGGAGGCCAGGGCCACCGCGGCGACCACGAGGACGACCGCGGCACCGGACAGCAGGCCGCCCCGCACGGTGAAGGTGTCGGGGGCGAATCCGCGGGTGACGAGTTCGTCGCGGATCCATCCGGTGGCGACGAGCCCGAGGGGGACGCCGACCACCGCGGCCAGCAGCGCGAGCAGGCCGACCTCGCCGAGGATCATGCCCCGTACCTGACCGGGGGTCGCGGCGATGGCGCGGAGCAGCGCGAGGTCGCGGCGGCGGTGCCGTACGGAGAGGCCGACGGTGGCGGCGACGACGAAGACGATGATCATCACGGCGTAGCCGGCGAAGGCGCCGCCCGCCTGGAGGGTGAAGTCCCGTGCGGCCCTGGCCTCGGGCTCCTCGGCCAGTCCCCGGTCGTCGCCCGTGTAGGTCGTCGCCTCCGCCTCGTCGGTCACCTCTCGGACCCCGGCGAGGAGGGCGTCGCGGTCGGCGTCCGGCGCGGCGAGGACGCCGATGGCGTCGAAGCGGCCCGGGTGCGGGTCGAGCCGGGCGGCGTGCGCGTCGGTGAAGAACAGCGCCGCCTTGCCGGCGTCGGCGCTCGACGCGCCGCCGCCCTCCGCCTCGACGACCGCGCTGATCCGGTAGGCGCGGCTCGCTCCGCCGGTGAGGACCTCCATGGAGTCGCCGGGGGCGAGACCGGTGCCGGCGAGGAGGCGGGTGTCGACGGCGATCTCCCCGTCGGAACGGGGCGGGGCTCCGTCGACCGTCCGGTACGGGGCGAGGGCGGCGCTCGCCCATCCGTGGCCGGTGACCGCGAGACCCGGTGCCTTCACGGCGGTGACGGCGAGGGAACGGTCGCCGACGGCACGTTCCACGCCGGGCACGGCCGCGAGCTCGCCGGCCAACGCGGTCGGAACGCTGCCGCGTTCGGGGAGCGCGATGACGGTCTTCTCCGTCTCGCCGAACATCTCGGTGGAGACGGTCAGGTCCCGGTCGGCGACGACGGCGACCGTCTTCTCGTACCGCTGCGGCTGCCCGTGGTAGCGCCAGCCGGACTCCACGAGCATCGCGCACGCCATGAGGACGGCGACACCGGCGGCGAGGGCGACGAACGTCGCCACGAAGCTGCCCTTGCGGTGGCGCAGCATCTGCGCGGCCAGGGTGAGCATGGTTCAGCCCTCCTGACGCGCGGCGGGCCGCGCGGCACGCGGGGCGGCGGGCTGCCTGGCGTACGGGGCGGCGTACGGGTTTTCGGACTGGGTGGCGGCTTGGGTGGTGGACTGAGGGGCGGCCTGGGTGGCGGCTTGGGTGGTGGACTGGGGGGCGGCCTGGTGGCTGCCGAGGTGCGCGAGGTGTTCGGCGATCCGCTCGGCGCCGGGCTGCGGCATGTCCTGCACGATCCGCCCGTCGGCGAGTACGACGACCCGGTCCGCGTAGGACGCGGCGACCGGGTCGTGGGTCACCATGACGACGGTCTGCCCGGCCTGGTCGACCACCGACCGCAGGAGCGCCAGGACTTCGGCGGCGGTGCGGGTGTCGAGGGCGCCGGTGGGCTCGTCGCAGAAGATCACCTCGGGGCGGGTGACCAGCGCCCGTGCGATCGCGACCCGCTGCTGCTGACCGCCGGACAGCTGCGCGGGACGGTGCCGCAGCCGCTCGCCCAGCCCGACCCGGGCGACGACCTCGGCGACCCACGCCGGATCCGGCCGCTGCCCGGACAGCCGGGAGGGCAGCAGGATGTTCTGCTCGACGTTCAGGGCGCCGACGAGGTTGAAGGCCTGGAACACGAAGCCGATCCGGCTGCGGCGCAGTTCGGTGAGCCGCTTCTCCGACATCGTCGCCAGGTCGGTGGGCCCGATCCGGACCGCGCCGGCGTCGGGGCGGTCAAGGCCCGCCGCGCAGTGCAGCAGTGTGCTCTTCCCGGAGCCGGAGGGTCCCATCACCGCGGTCGCCGTGCCCCGCACGAAGCGGAGGTCGACGTCGTTCAACGCCACCACCGGTTGATCGCCGCCGTACGTCTTCCGTACGCGTTCGAGGCTGACGGCGAAGTCGGCCGAGGTCACTGACATGGTGGAAACGCCTTCCGGGTCAAGCGCGGAGCAGGACACCTCGACGCTAGGACCGCCGACCGCGTGAACCCATCCCACCTGCGACCCGGTCCGGGGTAGCGCAGGCACTACCAAGTGGCGGGGCGAACGGGGGTTGCCGGTCGGCCGAACCGGCCGGGCCGGGCCGGTAGTCGCCCACGGGCCGCTGGGCCATGACGTTTTGACGGTCGAGCGCGTTACTCCGCGGGACCGGCGGCGGCTCCACCGCCGTGCCCCTGGTAGCGCAGCAGCAGCATCGCCGCGTCGTCGTGGTGCGGACCCGCCGCGTGCCGCACCAGGTCCTCCCGGAGCGCGTCCAGGGCGCGGTGGACGTCGGGTTCCTTCAGGAGATGGGCGCGTTCGGCGAGCGGGTAGAAGCCGCCCTCGTCGTCCCGGGCCTCCGTGACCCCGTCGGTGTAGAGGAGCAGCTGGTCACCGGGGGTGAAGGGCACCGGGAAAGGCTCCGGGCCGGGGCCTCCGTGGGCGGCCAGGCCCAGCGGGAGGGCGTAGGCGGGCGGCTCCGGGAAATCGGCGGTGCCGTCCGGGTGGACGACCATCGGGGCCGGGTGGCCGTAGTTGAGGAGGACGACCTGGTGGTCGTAGCCGATCTCGGCGAGGATCGCGGTCACGAACTTCTCGTCCTCCAGCTCGCGGGCGACGCTGCGTTCGAGCCGCTCGCCGAGCTTGACCAGGTCCTCCTCGTCGTACGCCGCCTCCCGGAAGGCGCCGAGGACCCTGGCCGCGGTCTCCACCGCCGCCAGGCCCTTGCCCTGCACGTCGCCCACGATCACCCGGACGCCGTGCGGAGAGGCCACCACCTCGTACAGGTCGCCGCCGATCCGGGCCTCGGCGAGCGCCGAGGTGTACGAGACGGCCGCGTGCAGCGGGCCCGCGGTCAGCGGCACCGGACGCAGCAGGACCCGCTGGGCCGCCTCCGCGATCGACCGCACGTTGGCGAGCTCCGCCTCCCGGCGCGAGCGCGTCACGGCCGCCGCGATGCCGACGCCGGTCACGCCGGCCACGGACGCCATGGCGGTGAACCCGCGAGGGCGGTCGAAGAGCCCGTTGTAGAGGCCGAGGGTCACGCAGAGCAACAGCGCGACCAGCCCGATCACCGCCGTACGCCGCCAGCCGCCGACCAGTCCGGCGAACGCCGGTCCCAACGACACCAGGGGCAGAAGACCCACGTCCGGCCCCGCCGTGACGTCCACCAGGGCGACCACCGTCATGGCCGCCACGGGCATCCAGGACAGCATCGTGGAACTGGATGGCGACTTCTTCACGGTCATGACTACTCCGGTGTCGCAGCGCTCAAGAGCCGCCTTCTCCCTGTTCTCAGGCGTCCCTCCCCAGTCTCTTAGACTATGCAACGGTTTGCCGACGCAGGAGTGGCCAGGCGGTCCTTAACCCAATCGAGGCCGAGAACGCGGCCCGGTCCGCGCGGCCCACAGGCCGCCGTCGGCCGCGCTCCGCCGGCTCGCCACGGTCAGCGTGAGCGTCACTGTGAGTGAGCCGGCCGCCATCACGGTCATCGCCGTCGCCGGCGAGCTGTACTGGGCGACCGTGCCCGCCAGGGCCGCGGCGACGCCCTGCGCCGTGAGCATTCCGGCGGAGTGCAGCCCGAGGGCGTGTCCGGCGAGTTCGTCGGGGGTCAGGGCGACCAGGCGCTCCTGCTGCACCAGGCTCGCGGCGAAGCCGACGGAGGCCAGGGCGACCAGCACGGCCGTCAGCGGCAGCGGCGGGCGCAGGAAGAGGACGAGGTACGGTGCGGCCAGCAGCATCAGCAGCGGGATGCCGAGGCGCGGGCGCAGCCGGGCCGGCAACAGGCGCCCGACCGCCACGTCCCCGGCCAGCATGCCCAGCGCGGCGCACGCGAACAGGATGCCCGCGGCACCGGGGTCGTAGGAGACGTACAGCGACTCGCAGCCGACGACGAGGCCGTTGGGGATCCACAGCGCGAGGTAGACGTGCCTGCGTGGTGCGGAGGACCACAGCAGGGCGTTGGTGCGCCGGGTGGCGGCCACGGAGGGGCGGCCGAAGGCGCGCGGGGGGCGGCGGGTCAACCGGAGGGTGAGGCCGGCCGCGGTGCCGTAGAGGCAGGCCGCGAGCAGCAGGCACAGGCGGGGCGAGAGCAGGGTCAGCAGGGCGCCGCCGGCCGCGTAGCCGGTGATCTGCATGACGCCGCTCATCATGTTGAAGAGCGAACGTCCGGTCATGTAGCCGCTCTTGTCGCCGGCGCGCTTGCCCTCGTCGCTCTTGCCGTCGTCACTCTTGCCGCCCTCGGTGAGGATCTCGTTCAGCAGGCCCCAGCGCACCCCGCCGCCGAGCGAGGCGATCAGGCCTTCGGCGAGGACGATGGCGAACATCGCCCAGAGGGGCAGGCCGGGCAGCGCGAGGGCCGCGGTCGCGACGGCGAACGCGAGCGAAAGGCCCGCCAGCGTCGCGCGCGGCGCCAGTCGGTCGGCGCCGGAGAGGAACAGCGTGGCACCCAGCACCTGTGCCAGTGCCGGGCCGAACATGCTCACCGCGGACAGCAGCGGCGAGTCCGTCGCCCGGAACACCAGTGTGCCGAGCGCCAGGCCGCTCACCGTCTGGGCTGCGATGCCCGCCGAGGAGGAGAGGAAGAGGGGGGTGAACTCCGGGGTGCGGAAAAGGTCCGCATAGCTCTTGCGGCTGGTGTCTGGCATGCGGGGAGTCTGGGGCGGACCCGGGGGCCGCCGTTATCGTTTCGCGCGGACGCGAAAGGTCGCGGAAGGTCGCGGAAGGTGGGGGCCGCCTGCTCGCGGCGCGCGTGGGCCGAGGAGGGGTCGGGGCAGTACGGGCCGAGGAGGGGTCGGGGCGGTATGGGCTGGTGGCAGATCAGCGCCGACACGCTCGCCCGCAGCCGTTTCGTCCTCTCACCGCTCACCGAGACCTTCGCCTGCTTGAAGCTGCTGCACGCCGAGGTGGCCGGGCACCCGGGCGAACGGGCCTGGCTGGACACCCACCTGCCCGCCTACCGGCGCCGGCTGGCGGGCGACCCGGTGACCGCGCTGCTCGTCCGCTCGGGGGTCGGCCGGGAGTGGATCGCCGACTTCCTCACTCCCACCCCGCGCGAGGGCGAGACCTTCGAGGAGAGCGTCGCGCGGATCCGGGCGGCCCGCCCCGGTGAGGCCCGGGCGGATCTCCGTGTCTCCCTCGCCGGCCGACCGCTCCCCGCCGCGCTGGACCGCGACGACCTGCCCGAACGCGCCGCCGCGCTGCTGGAGTACGTCTGGGCCGAGGTTGTACGGCCGGACTGGGACCGCCGCCGCCGGGTCCTGGAGGCCGATGTCGTCGCACGGACCACGCAGGTGAGCCGGGGAGGCTGGGCGGCCGCGTTGGACGCCCTGCGGCCGGGCACGCGCTGGCTCGGCGACAGCCGGCTCCAGATCAACCTGAACGCGTACCCGCCGCGCGAGCTCTCCGGAGCCGAACTGATCCTCGTACCGATCACACCGCAGCGGCACGGCTGGGTGTCGTGGGAGGAGGCCGAGCGGTACGCGGTCGTCTACCCGTGCGCCGGTGCCCTCGCGGACGACGGTGCCCGGGCCGTGCCCGCGGCCCTGGGCGCGCTGCTCGGGCCGGCCCGGGCGGCCGTGCTGGTGCTGCTCGGCACCCCCATGAGCACCAGCCAGCTGGTCGGCGTGACCGGGCAGGGCCTCGGCTCGGTCGGACGGCATCTGCGGGTGCTGCTGGACGCGGGGCTGGTGGAGCGGCGGCGGGCGGGCCGGTCGGTGCTGTACTCGCGGACCGCGGCTGGGGAGGTACTCGTCGAGGCCGGCGAGCTGGGGCCCGCCGGGGCCGGGGCCGGGGCGTGAGGCGGTGGGGCTGACGTGCGGGCGCGGTGGACGG
>NZ_BAABCQ010000025.1:0-40590 GCF_039539045.1 Streptomyces marokkonensis | reverse complement strand
GCAGCGCCGTGGACGGGCAGCGCCGTGGACGGGCAGCGCCGTGGACGGGCAGCGCCGTGGACGGGCAGCGCGGGCGGGACACGAGGTGACCGACGAGCGGGGCGCAACGCGGCGGGACAGGCCGGGGTGGGTGCAAATGCGGGACATTGGGGGCGCGGGGCGGGCGCGGTGGGTGGCAGGGCATCGCGGGCGGGGCGGGCGCGGGTGTCGCGGGCGGCGGCGTGGGCGGGTGTCGCGGGCGGCGGGCGCGGGTGTCGCGGGTGTCGCGGGCGGCGGCGGGCGCGGGTGTCGTGGGCGGCGGCGTGGGCGGGTGTCGTGGGTGGGTGTCGTGGGTTGGGCGGGGCGCGGGGCTAGCATCCGGGCATGACGACCTCAGACAACGCACAGCGCGACGACAGCCTCCCCCTCGACGTCGGGATCGGCGCCCTCCAGGGCGGGACCGCCGACCTGGCCCAGTACGCGGGCCGGGTCGTACTGGTGGTCAACGTGGCCTCCAAGTGCGGGCTCACCCCGCAGTACGCCGGCCTGGAGCGGCTGCACGAGCGGTACGCGGAACAGGGCTTCACCGTGCTCGGCGTGCCCTGCAACCAGTTCATGGGCCAGGAGCCGGGCAACGCCGACGAGATCGCCGAGTTCTGCTCGGCGACGTACGGTGTCACCTTCCCGATGACCGAGAAGGCGGAGGTCAACGGGGAGGGCCGGCACCCGCTGTACGAGCGGCTGACCGGCTTCGCCGACGCCGAGGGGCACAGCGGCGACATCCGCTGGAACTTCGAGAAGTTCCTGATCGGGCGGGACGGCAAGGTCACCGCCCGGTTCTCGCCGCAGACCGAGCCGGAGTCGGCCGAGGTCGTGGCGGCCGTGGAGGAGCGACTGGCGGATTGATCGCGCCGGTCGTGGCCTGCTTGGTTGACCTTGCCCCTGGGGCAGGCCCGAGCGTCGTCGTCGCCGGGCGGAACAGGCCGCCCGGTGACAGAGGATGACGACGTGGACGATGCGCGCGACGAGGAGTTGCTGACCATCGGTGCGTTCGCCGCTCGGGCCCGGCTGTCGGCCAAGGCCCTCAGGCTGTACGACCGTATGGGCCTGCTGGTGCCCGACCACGTGGACGAGGCGACCGGCTACCGCTACTACCGCACCGGCCGGACCGAACGCGCCCGGCTGGTGGCCCTGCTGCGCCAGCTGGACATGCCGCTCGCGAAGGTCGCGGAGGTGGTCCACGCGGACGGGCCCGGGGCCGCCGGTCTGCTCGATGCCTACTGGGCGGGAGTGGAGGCCCGGGTTGCCGGGCAGCGGACGCTCGCCGACTACCTCCGTGGACGTCTTTCGGGAAGGAACTCCGAGGTGTACGGAAAGTTCGTGGTCGAGACGGTGGACGTGCCCGGGCAGGTGGTGATCAGCGAGACCCGGCACACGCTGGCGGACGAGCTGCCGGCGTGGATCGGTGCCTCGCTGGGACGGTTGGAGGAGGCGGCCGGCGAGTGCGGGGGTGTGGCGGCGGCGCCGTTCGTCGTGTACCACGCCGAGGTGTCGATGGAGAGCGACGGTCCGGCGGAGTCGTGCGTGCCGGTCGCCGACGAGGCGGCGGCCCGGACGTGGAGCGAGGAGCGGGGGCGGGCCTGGCAGTCGCGGGTGCGGGTGGAGCCGGCCCGTCGGCTGGCCTACACCCGGATCACCAAGGCGCAGGTGGCCCATCCGCAGATCCTGGCCGCCTTCGAGGCGGTGGAGGAGTGGGTCGCCGCTCAGGGTCTGACGGTGGCGGGGCCGTGCCGTGAGGTGTACTTCGCCGACTGGGAGGCGTCGGGCCCCGAGGACCCGGTGTGCGACATCGCCTTCCCCGTGAGCTGAGGCGGGGATGACGAGCCCGGACTGAACAGAGCCCTCTCGGCAAGGTCGGCGAGCTGGTCGAGAGGGCTCCGTCGGCGGTACCGGGTCGGCGCCGCGTGGAGCCGTTACTCCTTGACCGAGGTCACGAAGGCGTTCCACGCGTCGGCGGGGAACGCCAGGACCGGGCCCTCGGTGACCTTGGAGTCGCGGACGGCGAGTGCCGCCACGACCGGTGACTTGACCTCGACGCACGCACCGTTTCCTCCGGAGTAGGAGGACTTGGTCCACGATTCCTGGGCACCCTGAAGAATTGCCATGTCTGCTCCGATGGCGAGTTGCTGAGTACTGACGCCGTGCCGCGGGCCAGTTGGGCCGCGGCACGGTTTACGCCAATGTCGTGTGATCGTTGGCGTGATCGACGCTACTCGCTGGCCTCACCGATCGGAGTGGCCATTCACCCGACCAGGTGGCATATTCGAGATGGCTCTTCCAGTACTCCCATCAGACGTGTAGCATCCCGCCGCCGTCAGCGCGCGTACTCCTTCGCGACGTCCTCGATGCACTGCCGGGACTGCTCCACGTTCAGTGCCTGGGCCCGCAGATGCTCGTACATCACCGTGTACTTCTGCACGTCCTGCGCCTTCTCCAGGTACAGGTCGCTGGTCACGCCCTCGATGTACACGACGCTGGAGTCGGACGCGTCGGCGAACTCCAGGATCGAGTACTGACCGTTGATGCCGGGATGCGCCCCGACGTCGAACGGCAGCACCTGCACGGTGATGTGCGGCAGCTGCGACATCTCGGCGACGTGCTCCAACTGCTCCCGCATCACCTGCTTGTTGCCCACCGTCCGGCGCAGGCAGGCCTCGTCGAGGACCACCCACAGGCGCAGCGGGTTGTTGTCGGCGGAGATGCGCTCCTGACGGCGTATGCGGACCTGGACCCGCTTCTCGATGTCGGCGACCGACGTCTCGGGCAGGGCGCCCTGGATGAGCGCCTCCGCGTACGGCCGGGTCTGCAACAGGCCGGTGATGATCTGGGGTTCGTACGTCCGCAGCGACTCCGCGTCGGTCTCCAGACCGATGTAGACGCTGTACGGGATGTCCCCGAACGCGTGCCACCAGCCCTGCTGGCGCGAGTCCTTCGCCATCTGCATGAGGGAGTCGACGATCCGCTGGTCCTCGACCTCGTACACCCCGCACAGATCGCGGACGTCACGCTGGCTGATACTGCGCCGGCCGTTCTCCAGGCGGCTGATCTTCGACTGCGAGACCAGCAGCCGCTCCGCCACCTCCTCGGCCGTCATGCCCTTGAGCTCACGGAGCCGGCGCAGCTCCTGGCCCAGCCGGCGCCGCCTGACGGTGGGATTGACATTGGACGCCACGGGACGTGCACCTCCGGCTGCGTGACTCATGCTTGCCACTTTGCGTATCTGCTGCTGAGCAGACTGCCACCAAGGTGCTTTCTACCGCTGGGAAACAGTCGATATGCGCCGCGTACACGCCAGTTCGGAGTGCCACCCGTACACATGGCCGCGCGGGGCGGCGGGCCGTGCCGTCGTCCGGGTGTGCCGGAGTACGGGCGGTCCCACCGCCCCGCGCGAACCCGCGGCTCCCGTAACCGGGTCTCGGGGACTGGTGGTGCGGCGGTGCGGTACTGCTGAGCGGGTGCTGCGGTGCGCTACTGCGGTGGGGTGCGGCTCAATGGGCCACCGCACGCGCCATGGATCCGTGGCGCGGTTGCGCCGGAACACCGCGGGCGGGTTCCGGAGCGGGCCTGGCCGGTCCCGCGGCCTGGCGGCCGGCCGGGGCCGGGGCACGGCGTGGCTGGGCCGCCGCACCGTTCTGGACGTCCATCACCGCGTGCGCCACCAGTCCGCCCATGGGGTCGTGCCTGATGAGGTCCCGCAGACGGGACCGTGACGAGCGTCCTTCGTTGCCCGGGTAGAGGTGCTTGCCGAGACCGACCGCGTGGGCCAGCGCGGCGAGCGCCGCGGTCCGCGGATCCGGCGGTACGCCGGTGCGGATCGCCGAGTCCAGCCGGGCCTTGATCTCCCTGCTGATCGCCGTTTCCGTCGCCTGATAGCGAGTCGTCGGCAGTACCCCGCACATCTGTCCCTCCACGGCATGCACCATGCCGCATCGCTCCAGATGCGAGAGGTAGGTCTGGCGCAGCCCCAGGCGGGGCCCGCCAATCCAGTTGACCGCCCGTACGGGAGCGCCACGCCTTCGCAGCAACTCCAACGCGCAGTCCAGTGTTGGATCTCCTGTCGGCCGTGGTGCCACCACGGCGATACGATCCCCGTCTGGGGCTATCCGTCCGGCCAGCGCCAGCTCCACCAGCTGTGCTCCGGCCAGACCCAGGTCGAGCGACTGCGGCTGTGCGGTGGTACCCGTGGTCGGGTCCAACGCCAGCAGCAGAAGCTCCTCCGGAAGTGTTCTGCGGCTCCTGCCCATCCATGCCTCCCCGCGTGGATGACAGACAGGGTGACCCCTCTCACATTGGTCTGTCGAGGGTGCGTGACCGCTTCGTAGTGGAACCAGTAGGTATGTCGTTCTCGTCTACCGCATGGGTTCTACCCGTACACAGGACACTGGTACATGGTTCGGTAGCGCACACACGACGTGCGCGGCGCATGGAGGAGGCATCGGTGGCGGGCGAGTCCCCCGACAGGTCGAAGCAGCGCGAGTCGTCGGAAGACCCGACGTCGGGGAGCGCGGGTCCGGTTCCCGAAGCCAGGACCGAGGTGAGCGAGGCGCCTGATCCGCGGCTGGCGGTGGCACGGGAGGACGCGCAGCCCGCGGCGTCCGTCGGCTCCCGCGGGGGCGTCGATACGGCGACCCGGGTGCTGTCGGTCCGCGAGACGGAAGCCGATGCCCCGCCCGGGGGCGACGCCGAGGGCACGTCCGAGGACGCCGGCCCGGAGAGCACCGCCGGGGACGGCTCCTCCGAGGCATCCGGCGCGTCCGGCACAGCCGAGGGGCCCGGTTCGTCCGACGCCTCCGAGTCCTCCGACGACGAGCCCGCCGAGCCCGCCGCCCCGAGCAACGGTCGGTTGCGGGACGCCGTCGCCGCCTGGGTGGCGACCGCGGACGAGCGTGCCGCCGCGAGCTCGCGGCTCGGGGACGCGGAAGGTCCGGGAGACGCGGAGGGGAGCGGCGAGGACACTCCGGGCCCGGGATCCGCCCAGGAGAGCCGGCGGGACTCCGGCTCCGACTCCGACACGCCCGAGGACGCGGAGGAGCGCGAGGAAGACCGCGCCGCCCCGACCACGGGCCCCGACGCCTCCGATACCACCGGGGACAACCTCGACACGACGGACACGGACTCCGAAGCACGGCAGGACGCCGAGGGACGCGGGGACGACCGCGCCGCTTCGGTTGCCGACAGCGACGCCGACGGCGACGCGGGCACGGGCGGGAACGCGAAGGGCGGCGCCCCGGCCGAGGACGAGCCGGGCGTTCCCGAGAACGAGGCCGAGGCCGAAACCAAGAGCAAGGCCGAAACCAAGAGCAAGGCCGACACCCAGAGCAAGGCCGAAACCGGCAGCGACAGCGACGCCGGTGGACGTCCCGTCGATCAGCCCACCGCCGTCTTCAAGGCCCCGCGGCCCTCCGCGCCCGCCGTCGACCAGCCGACGACCATGCTGAAGCTGGGCGACGCCGCAACCGGCCCCAAGAAGGCCGGCAAAAGCCCCGAGGCGAACATCTCCGAGACCGACGCCGAGCGGACCAGCAAGTTCGTCGCGCTCCGGCAGCCGGACGACCCTGCGACGCGCAAGCCCCCTCCTCAGCCCCCGCGGCAGTCCCCCGAGTCCTCACAGCGCCCGTCCGAGGCTCCCGGGGGCACCCCCAAGGCGCCGCAGGCACTCCCGACCGGGGCCACCGCCGCCGTACCGCAGGTCGGGCCCGAGCGGACCCGGCAGCAGCCGCTGCCGCCGAAGCCGCCGCTGGACCTGCTGGCGGAACTGACGAACACCCCGCCGCCCCCGGAAACCCCGCTGCGGACGACGGTGCGCCGGGTCAAGATCTGGACCCCGCTGGTCATCCTGTTGGTGATCGCCCTCGGCGTCGCGCAGTCCATGCGCGCCCTGCCCACACCGACCCTCGACCTCACGGCGCAGGACAGCTTCACCTTCGAGGGCGGCAAGCCCGAGATCCCGTGGCCGGCCAGCGGACAGGCGGCCCTGGAGGTGCAGGGCATCGGTACGTTCGGCTCGTCCGGCGATCAGAAGCCCGTGCCGATCGCGAGTGTCGCCAAGGTCATGACCGCGTACGTCATCCTGCGCGACCACCCGCTCAAGAGCGGCGCCGAGGGACCGAAGATCCCGATCGACCAGGCCGCCGAGGACCAGTCGCAGGCGGGCCAGGAGTCGACGGTCAACGTCTACGCGGGCGACTCGATCTCCCAGCGCGAGGCCCTGGAGAGCATTCTCATCGCGTCCGCGAACAACGTGGCGCGGCTGCTCGCCCGCTGGGACGCGGGGTCCGAGAAGACGTTCGTGGAGAAGATGAACGCCGCCGCGAAGGACCTCGGCATGACCAACACGACGTACACCGACCCGTCGGGCCTGAACGACACGACGGTCAGCACGGCCGTGGACCAGGTGAAGCTGGCCAAGGCGGCGATGCAGGAGCCGGCCTTCCGTGAGGTCGCCGCGATGATGTCGTACGACGACTACAAGGGCGTGAACCACTCCAACTGGAACCACCTGGTCGGCAGCAACGGCGTGGTCGGCATCAAGACCGGCACCACCACCTCCGCGCTCGGCAACCTCGTCTTCGCGGCGAAGAAGGAGGTCGGCGGTGAGACGCGGACCATCGTCGGTGCCGTGGTGCGCCAGCCGGCGGGCGGCAAGGACAACACCATCCTCGGCGCCGCGCTGGACTCCAGCGACAAGCTGATCCGGGCCGCGCAGGACATCCTGGAGTCGTCGACGATCCTGAAGAAGGGAACCGTCGTCGGGCACGTCGACGACGGCCTCGGCGGCCGGACGCCGGTCGTCGCCACGCAGGACGTCAAGGCCGTCGGATGGCCCGGCCTGACCGTGAAGCTGACGTTCAAGGCGGACGAGGTGCCGCACACGGCCGCGGCCGGTACGAAGGTCGGCACGCTCACAGTGGGTGACGGTGGCGCCGCCGGCGCGGTGCAGGTGCCGGTCGCCCTCCAGGAGGAGCTCGTGGAGCCCGCCTTCCTGGACAAGCTCACCCGCCTGGGCTGACACCACTGGCACCCGGCATGTGAACGCCCCCGCGGCCGTCCGGTCGCGGGGGCGTTCACATGCCGGAGGTCATGGAAGGCCACGGAGGGCCATGGAGGGCCCGGAGGGCAGGAAGCCAGGGTGCGGGGGTGCGTGCTAGCGTCACGAAACGGGGCAGGTCGCCGGTCGCGGGAACGGGACACGGTCGTAAGCAGAAGACGGGACACGGGGAGTGCCTTCAGGTGGCCACTGCGGAGCCGACACGCGCCGACGACGCCGACCCGGGCCGGGGAGCCGGCCCACGACCACACGTACCCGCGCCCCGCAAGGACGGCGGGGCAAGCGGGAAGAACGGCGAGAGCGGCGAGAGCGGCAGGACCGGTCACGGCCCGGCGGACGACGACGGTGAGCACGACCGCACCGAACCCGACCGCGCCGGACCCGACCGTGCCGCGCCGGAAGCACCGTCCGCGGTGAGGGCCGCCTTCCTGGCCCTGCGCGAGCGCATGCTGCGCCACCCCGTGCTGTCCGTGACCGCCCTGGCCGGGGCCCTCCACATCGTCTGGTTCTTCACGTTCGCGAACAGCGGCGGCGACCTCGCGGCGCAGGACGCGTGGGCGGAGTTCGTCGGCCGGCACCCCGACTCGGCGTACAACCTCGCCTGGTACGGCGGCACGCACCCGGTGTCGTACAGCGTGGTCTCGCCGTATCTGATGTCGGTGCTCGGCGTGCGTACGACGATGATGATCGCGGGGACGCTGTCGGCCGGGCTGCTGACGATGATCCTGATCCGCAGCCGGGTGGTCCGCAACCCGTTGTGGGCGTCGCTGGCGGGCCTGTTCGGGCTGCTGGGCAACGCGGCGTCGGGGCGGGTGACGTTCGGACTGGGCATGATGTTCGGGCTGGGCGCGGTCGCCGCGGTGTTCTGCTGGCCGTACCGCTGGCGCTACGAACGCTGGGCCAAGGGGCTGTGCGCGGCGCCGCTGGCCGCGCTGGCCACCATGTCCTCGCCGGTCGCGGGCCTGTTCGTGGGCCTGGTCGCGGCTGCCCTGTTCCTGCAGAAGCGCCGCCCGGGCGCCTGGTCGCTGGGCCTGGCCCCGAGCGCCGTCGTCGGGTTGTCGACCTGGATGTTCCCCTTCTCCGGCACCCAGCCGATGGCCTTCGGCTCGGCGGTGCTGCCGATGCTGTACGCGGGCCTGGTGTACTACTTCGTGCCGCGTACCTGGACGACCGTACGGATCACGTCGGCGGTCTACGGCCTGTCCGTGCTGCTGGTCTGGCTGATCAGCTCGCAGATCGGCTCCAACATCACCCGTCTCGCGATGCTCTTCGCCGGGGTGGCGCTGGTGGCCGCGCTGCCGTTCACGGTGGAGCGGACGCGCAGGTGGTACGCGCTCGTCTTCTCGATCGTCGGCTTCGTCGGCTGGATCGGCTTCAAGTCGGCCGACGACGTCATCCACACCCAGCCGACCGCCTCATGGACGCGCGAGCTGGCACCGCTCCTCAACGAGTTGCAGGAGGTCGGCGCGGAGAAGGGCCGAGTGGAGGTCGTGCCCGCCCGTTCACACCGGGAGGCCTCGGCGCTCGCGCCGTACGTGAACCTGGCCCGCGGCTGGCTCCGCCAGGCCGACATGGAGCGCAACCCCCTCTTCTACGACGACACGCTCAACTCGGCGAACTACCACGAGTGGCTGAAGCGCTGGGCCGTGCACTACGTGGTGCTGCCCAAGGGCGAGCCGGACGGCGACGGCGGCAAACGCGAGCGGGAACTTGTGCAGCGGGGTCTGCCGTATCTGAAGCAGGTCTGGGGGGACGCCAACTGGCAGCTGTTCGAGGTGACCAACCCGACGCCGCTGGCGGAGCCCGACGCGGTCGTCCAGCGGGCCGATCAGGGTGAGTGGATCATCGACGTCCAGCGACCCGGCCGCGTCCTGGTACGGATGCCGTACTCGCCGTGGCTGAGCATCGTCGACGCCGAGGGCAACAAGCTCCAGGCTCCCCAGGAGACCGAGGCCTCCAAGAACGGTCCGGAGGACACGCCGAAGACGTACGACAACGTCAACGGCTGCCTGATGGAGACGGAGGAGACCGCCGAGGGCGACAAGTGGACGGTGCTCATCGCGCCCGAGGCGGGCACGTACCGGCTGGCGTCGCCGTACGGGCTGCCGCGGGGCACGCAGTGCCCCGACGAGCTGAAGTAGACCCCGGGTCCGTCCGGGTCCGGGTCCGGGTTCAGGTCCGGACCCGACTCGAAACACCTTGTGAGCGTTCACGTAGGTGAACCGAGGTCAGTTAGTCGAACAATTTTACTGGCCCTTTACCTTCCTCTTCCTTGTCGTGCCCGCGTCGGCGCAACCACGATGAGCGGGCACTTCGCGGCCTGCCTCGCCCCGACCCCGCTCGTGCGAAGTGCCAACCAGCTGAGCGGAGTTCACAAGGCGGACCCCGGAAGGGGGCACATGAACGGTCTCGACTGGTCCGTGCTCATCGGCTACTTCGCCGTCATGGTGGCGATCGGTGTCTGGTCGCACAAACGCATCGACGACGTCAGCGACTTCTTCACGGCCGGCGGCAAGATGCCCTGGTGGCTGTCCGGCATCTCGCACCACATGTCGGGCTACAGCGCGGTGATGTTCACCGGGTACGCGGGCATCGCCTACACCTACGGCGTCACGTCCTTCGTGACCTGGTCGTTCCCCATCGCGCTCGGCATCGGCATCGGCTCCAAGCTGTTCGCGCCGCGTATCAACCGGCTGCGCTCACGGCTGCACGTGGCCTCGCCGCTGGAGTACCTGAAGAACCGGTACAACCTGCCCACGCAGCAGGCCCTGGCCTGGTCCGGCATGCTGCTGAAGATCGTGGACGTGGCCGCGAAGTGGGCGGCCATCGCCACGCTCCTGTCGGTCTTCACCGGCATCTCGATCAACGAGGGCATCCTGATCACCGGCGTCGTCACGGGCATCTACTGCACGATCGGCGGCCTGTGGGCGGACGCGCTGACCGAGCTGGGGCAGTTCATCATCCAGCTGCTGGCCGGTATCGCCATGTTCGTCGCCGTGGTCGTCAAGCTCGGCGACCACGGCGGGTTCTTCGGCGTCTGGGACGAGCCCGAGCTGCAGGGCCACGGCGATCCCCTGGTCGGCCCGTACGGCACGGTGTTCCTGCTCGCCTACCTCTTCATCAAGCTCTTCGAGTACAACGGCGGCATGCTCAACCAGGCCCAGCGCTACATGGCCACGCCCAACGCCCGCGAGGCCGAACGCTCGGCGCGGCTGTCGGCGATCCTGTGGCTGGTCTGGCCGCTGGTGCTGTTCTTCCCGATGTGGATGTCGCCGCTGCTGGTCGAGTCGCAGAAGCCGGACGGTTCCGACTCCTACGCCCTGATGACCGAGCAGCTGCTGCCGCACGGCCTGCTGGGTCTCGTCATCGTCGGTTTCTTCTCGCACACCATGGCCATGTGCTCCTCGGACGCCAACGCGATCGCGGCCGTGTTCACCCGTGACGTGGCGCCGGTGCTCTCGGTGCGGGCACGCTCCTGGGGCCGGCGGTCCGGGCTGCTGGCGGCGCGACTGACGACGGTGATCTTCCTCGCCCTGTCGATGGCGGTGGCGACGCAGGTCGACTCGCCGACGTTCAAGGACATCATCACCGTCGTCATCAAGTGGGTCGCCGGCCTGATGGGTCCGATCGCGATCCCGATGATGCTCGGTCTGCTCCGGCCCTTCCGCCGCTCGGGCCCGACGGCGGCGCTCACCAGCTGGGCGCTGGGCCTGCTCGCCTTCTGGCTGGTCAACTACCCGATCAACTGGAGCGTGGAGGGCGGGGTGCCGCTGGAGTACCAGGTGTCGATCCCGCTGGCCGTGTCGCTGGTCCTCTACGTCGTGATCGGCTTCCTGAAGCCGGAGGACACCCCGGAACGGCTCGCGATCATCGAGCGGCTCAACACCGACGATGACGACGACGCCTCCGGCGCGGCAGCCGCGGTCCCGGCCCCGGCGGGCGGTGTGGAGGGCGCGCTGGGAACGGCGCAGACGAAGGACTGAACCACCCACGACCAGCACGCTGCCCCGCTCCCCCGGCGCCCTAGGGGGCGAACGCGGAGAGTACGGTGCCGTCCTCGAAGGTGACGAAGACGGCACCGCCGTGGACCAGCGTGCTGGTCGGCCCCTCACCGGCCGAGGACCAGCCACTGAAGGTGTCGCGGTACGTGCCGACGCCCTGCCCGTCGGCGAGGAGCGCCGTGCCGACGCCCTCCTGGTCGGCCACGAGCAGCTGGTCCCCGGCGATCCGCAGGGTTCCCCTCCCCGGCCAGGGCTCCGTCCACCGCACCCGGCCCGTGGTGACGTCGCGGGCGACGAGCTCCGCCTGCTCGGCGTCCGAGGCGCCCTCCCTGCTGGACAGGAGTACGCCGGTGCGGCTCAGCGCCAGGAGCCGCTCGCCCCGGTAGTCGCCCTCCGCCTTCTCCAGCGTTGTGCCGTCGCGGACTCCGGACGGGCAGGACAGGTGGGCGGCGCCGCGCGCCACCGGCTCGCAGCGCTCGGCCGCTTCGGCGAGCGGCCTGCCTCCCTCGGTGTCGAGAGCGAGGGTCTCGCCCCGGCCGTGGAGGTGGAGGGAGTCGCCAACGACCTCCAGGGAGCCGGGTCCGTCCGCGCCGAGCAGCACGTTCGCCGGTTTCAGGTCGCGGTGCCGGACGCGGGCGTGGTGGATGCCGCGCAGCGCGCGTGCCAGCCCCAGGCCCAGGTGGAGCACCGTCTCGACGGGAGGCAGGCCGGTCTCCCGCACCGCGCGGTCCAGGGTCGGACCCGCCACGTAGACCCCCACACAACCGGGACGGCCTCACGACGGCCGTGTGACGTTCACTCGCTCGCGGGGTGCCGGTGCCCGGGCTGCCTGCGCGAAGCCGACGCCCCCTAGCCTCGCGGGTATCGCGCCAGCCACCCCGGGGAGGACCCCGCCGGGCCGTGCAGTGCGGGGCCCTGGGTCATCTCCATGGCGAAGTCGTCGGCCAGTTCCAGGAGCGTCGGGCGGCCCTCCAGCTCGGCCAGCCAGGCCGGGGGGAGGGCGGTCTCGCCGTGCAGGGCGCCGAGCAGGCCGCCGGTCAGCGCCCCGGTCGCGGCGGAGGGACCGCCGTGGTTGACGGCGAGCCGCAGCCCGTGCCGTACGTCCTCGGCGACGAGGGCGCAGTACACGGCGGCGGCGACGAGTCCGTCCGCCGCTCCGGCGCCGATCAGCTCGGTCACCCGTGCCGGGCCCGGCAGCCCCTGCCGTACCGCGCCCAGCGCGTGCTGCAGGGCGTCCGCCACAGGTTGGTGCCCTGGCCGGGCGGCGAGCAGGGCGAGTGCGTGCTGCACGGCACCGTCCAGGCTCTCTCCCCGCGCCAGCCCGTGCACGATCACGGCGTACGCGCCCGCCGACAGGTAGCCGGTGGGGTGGCCGTGGGTCTGCGCCGCGCACTCCACGGCGAGTTGGGCGACCAGTTGCGGCTCCCAGCCGACCAGGAGCCCGAACGGCGCCGACCGGGCGGCGGCCTCGGGCCCGCGCTCACCGGGATTCTTCGGCGCCTCCGGCGTGCCCATCGTCTCGTCACCCAGCCCGAGCAGCAGCGCGCGCGTGGCGTCCCGGCGGGCGTACAGCCACTCCTCCCGCGCCAGCCAGCCGTCGTCCTTGCGCCGCAGGTCGGGTCCCCAGTCGCGCTGGGTGGCGGCCCAGCGCCGGTACGCCCGGTGCAGGTCGGTCGGCGGGTGCCAGGCGCCGGTGTCCCGCCGTACCTGCGCGCGGATCAGTCCGTCCACGGAGAACAGGGTGAGCTGCGTGAGGTGGGTGACGGCACCGCGCCGTCCGTGGGCGGGGGCCAGGTCGGTGAGCCCTTCCGCGCCGTGCGCCTCGCGGATGCCGTCGGGGTCCAGCCCTTCGACGGGCGTGCCGAGGGCGTCCCCGACGGCCACCCCGAGCAGCGTCCCGCGTACCCGGCTGCGGAAGTCCTGCTGCTCGGCACGCCCCCAGACGGCACCGGCTGTCGCGCCCACCTGGACCTCCCCTCGGCACCGCGCGTACGTACGACGCCCAGCACTGTAATCGAACGGGGGTGGCCGATTCAGGGCTGGAACGGGCCGGAACGGTGTGGATACGTTCAGGTGGCGATGTGTGTCTCGCGGCAGCAGCGGACGAAGTCCTGGACGACGGGGTTGGCGTCGTCGGCGGGCGCCCAGGCGACACCGACCCTGCTGGGGCTCACCCCGGTGACGGGACGGTAGACGACGCCGGGACGGGTGTAGAAGCGGGCGGCGGACGCGGGGGCGAGGGCGATGCCGTATCCGTTGGCGATCGCGCTGAGCCAGTCGTCCGGCTGCTCGGTGACCGCGCCGACGCGCACCGGGCGGCCGTCGCGCTCGCCGGCGGCCAGCCAGTACTCCCGCCACGGGCCCGTCTCGGCCGGGGCGGCGACGAAGGGCTCGTCCCACAGCTCGCGGAAGGGGATCACCTCGCGAGCGGCCAGGGCATGGGCACTGGGCAGCGCGACACAGCGCGGTTCGGTGAACAGGACCGTCACCCGCAGCGTGTCCTGGGCGGGGAACGGCAGTCGTACCAGGGCGACATCGACGTCCGAGTCCCCGAGTCCGGCGGAGGGGTCCGACCAGGCGGCCTGGCGCATCTCGGCCCTCCAGCCCGGCCGGCGCCGGGCGAACTCCGCGACGATCGGCTGTGTCGCCTCGTTGGCGGCGCTGGCGATGAACCCGACCCGCAGGACGCGGGCCGCCCGGCTCGCCGCCGACCTCGTCTCCCGCCGTGCCGTCTCCCACCCGGCCAGCAGGGCGGGGACCCGTTCCGCCAGTGCCCGCCCCGGTTCGGTGAGGGCCATGCCGGTCCTCGACCGTGTGAACAGCTCCACTCCGAGTCCGGCCTCCAACTGCCGGATCCGCTTGGTCAGCGCCGGCTGGGAGACGAACAGCCGTTCGGCGGCCCGGGTCAGGGTCCCCTCCTCGGCCACAGCGGCGAAGTACCGCAGCAACCGTGTGTCGACATCCATGCCGCCAGGTTATAGACGCAGGTATTGGACGTCACGGCACGCCACGGTGACGCTTGACCCAGGGAAGCGGGCCGCGACGACCGGGCTTGTGAGAGGGCCGGCCGGAAGGAGAGGCGTGTGTTCACGGCCTATGTGATCGTCACCGTCACCGCGATCGTGGCGAACGCCGGGATCGCTGTCGCGGACCTGACGCGGGCTCGGTTCGTCCTGGCCAACTCGGCCGAAGTGGAGGTCCCCGCGTCGTGGCTCCCCCGGCTCGCCGCGCTCAAGGCCGCCGGAGCCGCCGGGCTCCTCATCGGCCTTCTGGGCGTCCGGCCGCTCGGCATCGTCGCGGCGGCCGGTCTCGTCCTCTTCTACGTCGGCGCGGTCGCCGCGCATATCCGTACGCGGGTCCTCCACAACATCGCGTTCCCCGCCGGCTACCTGGCCCTGCACGCGGCCGCGCTCTTCCTGGCCGCCGCGGGAACACCGTGCTGCCGAAATGCGTGAACGAAACGGCCCTGTTGTCCTTCGAGCGCTCATTTGAGCGCCTGAAGGACATTCCTTGCTGATAGTTCACGCAAACGGGAGGGAGGGTCCCCCTACGCGGCCGTCCACTCCGCCGCCCGGCCCTCGCGGCAGTCACGGCAGTGGCCCGGTTGTGGGGCACGGAAGGCGCGGTCGCAGTCGTCACAGGTCTGGAGGGGGTCGGGGCGGGCGGCCGATGGGGTGACGGGCCTGGGCGCGGGTAGTACCGGGGGAAGGTCGGCCGTGAGCCGGCGCTCCAGGAAGGCCGCCGGGTGACGGATCGGTTCCTGGGGCAGGCCGGTCGTCAGGACCCGCTCCACGGCGGTCGCGGGGACACCGCGCTCCAGCCAGACGGTGACCAACGGCACGAGCCGGCGAACGTCCCGTTCAGTGAGGAGCAGGCGTGAGTTCGAGGACGCGAAGGCGCGCGAGCAGACCGGCCGCCGGCCCCCGGTCGGCCTCCGCCACCGGGGCGGCGGCGTCCCGGCCCGGAGCGGGCGGGGCGGACTGGGCAAGCGGGACGTCCGATCCGGACAGGACAGGCCCAGCAAGCGATGCGAGCAAGCCGGCCGACACCAGCGAAGCCGATGGGGCGAGCGCTGCCGACGGGGCGAGCTCTGCCGACGGGACCGACGGGACCGACGGGACCGACGGGACCGACGGCGGGAACGAAGCGCACGGGGCAGGCGACGGGACCGACACCGGCGACACGGGCGGGACAGGCAACGCGGCCGACACCGACGAAGCGGGCGGGACAGGCTTGAGGGACGGGGCGCGTGCAGCAGGCGGGGCGGGCGGCAGTACGGCTGCCCGGGCCACGCCGGGCCTGTTGCGGGAGACCGTCCGGGTCACGACTCGCCCCGATTGAAGACGCTCCTTGGTGCGTGCGAGGTACCCGTGCTCCTCCAGTTCCCGCAGCGCGGCGGCGATGCGGACCTCCCCCTCGGGGAACTTGCCCGCCAGCGTCTTGATCCCGACCGGCGTCCCGGCGGGCAGCGACTGGACATGCACCGCCAGGCCGATCGCCGTCAGGGACAGCTCGGGGTGCTGGAGGAGGTGGTTCCCGACCACGGTGAAGTTCTCGTGGTGGGGGCGGTTGTCGTGCTCGACACCGCCGGTGGAACGGCCGGACGCGGCGCGCGAGCGCGCGCTAGGGTTCTGCTCAGTCATCGGGAAGAGTCTGCTTCCTTCGGTGATCAGGCCCTCGCAGTGGGATGGCAGTCCCGGCGGGGGCCGAATCATGTCAGTTGGTTGCTGCGGCTGACGCTGCACCACGAAGCCACCTCCGCGCCAGCCGAGTTGGCGACATTCACCCCGGAGGGTGATCGACGGGGGTGGCGGGGACGGGTTTGGTTCTTTCCCCGGTTCTTTGGTCTTTGGCGTCGCGAGCGACCGGGTCACGCCCGGCCGCGACCCGGTGACATCTCGGCCCAGACGGTCTTGGCGGGCCCCGGGCCTCCGTCGACACCCCAACGGTCCGCGTACGCGCCCACGATGAGCAGTCCGCGCCCGCCTTCCTCCCTCTCGGTGACCGCGTCGGGGAGACGCGGGACCCGGTCGCCCCGCGCGTCGGTCACCTCGATACGGAGAGTGCCGCCGGGGCGCAGTCGCAGCGCCAGCCGGAAGTCACGTCCGGGCACCCGCCCGTGCAGCACGGCGTTCGACGCCAGCTCGGCCACGACCTGCACCGCCTCCTCCGACGGCACGCCCCAGTCGTCGAGTTGGCGCTCGGCGAGCAGCCGGGCGAGCCGGGCACCCCGGCGCGTCGCGGACAACTGGATCACGAACTGAGGCGTAGCGGGGGTGACTCGCTGGTCCAATTTCGGATTCACGTCACCCAGCGTGGCCGCCGGTCCCTAATCTGAACAGCAGCGACCCCGGTACCGAGGGTGACTGTCCCGGTGCCCACCGTGGTCGTACGTGTCGTACGTCGGGAGGGGAAGACGTGGAGGACGAGGAGGCCACGGCCGTGCTCAAGGCGGTCGGACGGCAGATCAAGATGTGGCGTGAGGCCGCCGGGATGCGGCAGGCGGAGCTGGGGTCCGCCATCGGGTACGGCGAGGACATGGTGTCGTCGGTCGAGCGCGGACGCCGGGTACCGAAGCCGGACTTCCTGGACAAGGCCGACGAGGTACTGGGCGCGGGCGGAAAACTGGCGACCATGAAGGAGGACGTGGAGAAGGCCCGCTACCCGAAGAAGGTGCGGGACCTGGCCTTGCTGGAGGACGAGGCGGTCGAATTGGGAGCCTGCGCGGGCCATCACATCCACGGGCTGTTGCAGACGCCCGAGTACACGCGCGCCCTGTACGCGATGCGCCGCCCGGCATACACCGAGGAGGAAGTCGACCGCTACGTCTCGGCCCGCATGGCGCGGAAGGCCGTCTTCGAGCGTGTCCCCCACCCACAGCTCACCTTTGTGCAGGAAGAGGTGACGCTGCGACGCCCGCTCGGGGGCAGAATGGCGCTGCGGCAACAGCTCGAACACCTCCTGGAAATCGGCAGGTTGAGGCACGTCGAAATCCAAGTGACGCCGACAGACCGGGAGGATCACGCGGGGATGGCCGGATCGCTCCGACTGCTGAAACTCCGGGACGGACAGACACTCGGGCACCTGGAGGCCCAGCTGCACAGTCACCTCATCAGCGACCCCCGGGACGTGCAAATCCTGGAAATGCGCTATGGAATGATCCGGGCGCAGGCTCTCGCCCCCCGTGAGTCACTGGCCTTCATCGAGAAAGTCATGGGAGAAGAGACATGACCTCCGCCCTGGAGTGGTTCAAGAGCAGCTACAGCAGCAACGACGGTCCCGACTGCGTCGAGATCGCCATAGCCCCCGCCGACGCCACCATCCACGTCCGCGACTCCAAGAACAGGTCGGGTGACCGGCTGGCGTTCACGGACGACTCGTGGGCCCGCTTCGTCGCCTTCACCGGCAGGCGGCCGGCATAGCGGTTCAACGCCATTGGGGCTCACGCGGTGCGGGATAGTGCTGCCATGTCCAACACCCCACGTACCCTTCCTCTCGCGGCGACCGTCCTGACCGCGATCCTCGCCCTCTACATCGCCCTGGTCGCCTTCGGGAACATCACCGACTTCGGCACCAACCAGGACTTCGTACGCCATGTCCTCGCGATGGACACGACGTTCAAGGACGACGACCTGATGTGGCGGGCGATCACCAGCAAGGGCCTCCAGGACGCCGCCTACGTCGCCATCATCGTGTGGGAGACGGCGGCCGCACTGGTGCTGATCTACGCGACCTGGCTGTGGATACGCCGTGACCACGCCCCCGCACGGCGCATGACCACGTACGGCACGCTCATGCTGATGCTGCTCTTCGGGGCCGGGTTCATCGGGATCGGCGGGGAGTGGTTCGCGATGTGGCAGTCGGCGGACTGGAACGGCCTGGAGGCGGCGACGCGGGTGTTCCTGCTGAGCGGCGTCGTGCTGATCGTCGCGCACCTGCCGTCCGGAGAGGCGGACGCTAGCCGACGACCGTGACCTTCGTGCCACTCGTCGCGAACGCCCAGACCGCCGTGCCGTCGGCCTTGTGCAGCCGTATGCCGCCCGTCTTCGCACCGGAGGCGGGCGGCGGGGGCGAGGAGCCGTCCACGGCGTTGGAGAAGGCGACCGAGACGCCGTCCTCCTGGGCGAAGTAGACGATCTGCTCGATCTGCACGCCGTCGGAGCCGGTCGTGGCCCCCTCGGCGCGGGTGCCGACCGTGTAGGTGCCCGGGTCGGGGCTGACCGTGCCCGGCCACACCGCGAACGTCCGCCGGGCGGCGTCGCTCGCGTCGACCAGCCAGACCCGCTTCTGGTCGAGCGAGTAGACGATGCGCCGCCCGGTGCCGGACCCGTCCGGCACCGGAGCCGGCGTGGTCTCCTTCGGGGTCGGCTGTGCGTCCGCCGACACCGAAGGGCTCGGCTTGGCAACGGCGGCGGTGGGGCGGGGGCCCTGGTCCGCCTGTACGGCCAGGACGGTCACCGCCGCGATCGCCCCCACGGTCAGACCGGAGACCCAGGCCCAGGAGGGAAGTCGGGCTGGCACGGGCACGCATCTCCTCAGCTACGAGAACCCCGACACACCGGGGGCCCGATCATCGTACTGCGGGCGGCCCGTGCCCCTGCTCCTGCCCGGGAGTCAGTCCAGTACCGGCAGCAGCTCCGGCAGGTGACCGTCCGACGCCGTCGCCGCCCGCTGCCGCTCCTCGGTCACCGGGCCGTACAACGTCGTGCGGGGCTTCGCCGGGCGGCCCGCCGCGTCCGCGACCGCGATCAGGTCCTTGACCGATTTGTACGAGCCGTACGACGAGCCCGCCATGCGGGAGATCGTCTCCTCCATCAAGGTGCCGCCCAGGTCGTTCGCGCCGGAGCGGAGCATCTCCGCCGCACCCTCCGTGCCCAGTTTCACCCAGCTTGTCTGGATGTTGGGGATGTGCGGGTGCAGGAGGAGGCGGGCCATCGCCGTGACGGCGCGGTTGTCCCGCATGGAGGGGCCCGGCCTCGCGATGCCCGCCAGGTACACCGGCGCGTTGGTGTGGATGAAGGGGAGCGTCACGAACTCCGTGAAGCCGCCCGTGCGCTGCTGGACACCGGCGAGGGTGCGCAGGTGACCCAGCCAGTGGCGGGGCTGGTCGACGTGGCCGTACATCATCGTGGACGAGGACCGGATGCCGAGTTCGTGGGCCGTCTCGACGACCTCGATCCACGTCGCCGTGGGCAGCTTGCCCTTGGTCAGGATCCAGCGGACCTCGTCGTCCAGGATCTCCGCCGCCGTGCCCGGGATCGAGTCCAGGCCCGCTTCCCTCGCCGCGCTCAGCCACTCGCGGATGGACATGCCGGTGCGGGTCGCGCCGTTGACGACCTCCATCGGGGAGAAGGCGTGCACGTGCATGCCGGGGACGCGTTCCTTGACGGCCCTCGCGATGTCGAAGTAGGCGGTGCCCGGCAGGTCCGGGTGGATGCCGCCCTGCATGCAGACCTCGACCGCGCCCACGTCCCAGGCCTGCTGCGCCCGGTCGGCGACCTGCTCCAGGGAGAGCGTGTACGCGTCGGCGTCCGTGCGGCGCTGGGCGAAGGCGCAGAAGCGGCAGCCGGTGTAGCAGACGTTGGTGAAGTTGATGTTCCGGGTGACGATGTACGTGACGTCGTCGCCCGAGACGGACTTGCGCACGTCGTCGGCCACCCTGCACAGGGCGTCCAGCGCCGGGCCGTCGGCGTGCAGCAGGGCGAGGGCCTCGTCGTCCGTGAGCCTTGTCGGGTCGTCGGCCGCCGTCGCCAGGGCCTGGCGTACGTCGGTGTCGATGCGCTCCGGTGCCATGCCGGGGACGGCGGCCTCGCGCAGGGCGCCCCAGTCGCCGTACACCTCGTCGAAGTCGTCGCGGCGGTCCGACGTACGGCCCTCGGTGTCGATGGCCGTGTGCAGGTCGGTGCGGCCGGTCGCGGTGAACGCCTCGTCCGGTTCCTGCCACGGGTGGCCCTCGACCGTCGCGTCCGCGCGGGCCAGGCCGGTGGCCGGGTCGGCGAGGGCCGCCACGTGCGGGCGCAGGCGCGGGTCCAGCCAGGGCTCACCGCGCTGGACGAACTCCGGGTAGACGCAGAGGCGTTCGCGGAGCTCGAAGCCGGCCGTGCGGGACTTCTCGGCGAGTTCGTCGATCTGCGGCCAGGGGCGCTCGGGGTTGACGTGGTCGATGGTGAGCGGGGAGACACCGCCCCAGTCGTCGATGCCGGCGCCGATCAGGCGCTCGTACTCCGAGTCCACCAGGTTGGGCGGGGCCTGCAGGCAGGCGGACGGACCCATGAGGAGGCGGGCGACGGCCACCGTGGCGACCAGTTCGTCCAGTTCCGCGTCGGGCATGCCGCGCATCGCCGTGTCCGGCTTGGCGCGGAAGTTCTGGATGATCAGTTCCTGGACGCCGTGGTAGGCGCGGGAGACCTTGCGCAGGGCGAACAGCGACTCGGCACGCTCCTCGTAGGTCTCGCCGATGCCGATCAGGATCCCGGAGGTGAAGGGGACCGAGGAACGGCCGGCGTCCTCCAGGACGCGCAGGCGTACGGCCGGTTCCTTGTCCGGGGAGCCGTGGTGGGGGCCGCCGGGTTCGGACCACAGGCGGGTCGCGGTGGTCTCCAGCATCATGCCCATGGAGGGGGCGACCGGCTTGAGGCGCTGGAAGTCCGTCCAGGTCATGACGCCGGGGTTGAGGTGCGGGAGAAGGCCCGTCTCCTCCAGGACGCGGATCGAGATGGCGCGGACGTAGGCGATCGTGTCGTCGTAGCCGTGCGCGTCGAGCCACTCGCGCGCCTCGGGCCAGCGGTCCTCGGGCTTGTCGCCGAGGGTGATCAGCGCTTCCTTGCAGCCGAGGGCGGCGCCGCGCCGTGCGATGTCGAGGACCTCGTCGGGGGACATGAACATCCCGTGTCCCTCGCGGCGCAGCTTGCCGGGGACGGTGACGAAGGTGCAGTAGTGGCACTTGTCCCGGCACAGCCGGGTCAACGGGATGAAGACGCTCTTCGAGTAGGTGATGACGCCGGGGCGCCCGGCGGCCTCCAGACCCGCGTCCCGGACGCGGGCGGCGGACGCGGTGAGGGCGCCGAGGTACTCGCCGCGTGCCTGGAGCAGCACCGCGGCCTCGGACACGTCGAGGGCGACACCGTCCCGTGCGCGTTTGAGGGCGCGGCGCAGGGAGCTCTCGGTGGGGCCCGAGGGGCCGGGGTCGGCGGGTCCGGTTCCGGGGGTCGCGGAAGTCGTCATCCGTCGAGCATACGAGCGGCGTGATCAGGACGCGGGGGAGCCGTCCCGCCCGGCCCACCTCGCCGGTCCCGTTCTTCCCCGTCTCCACGCCCCGGCGACTTCGGTCTCCACGCCCCGGCGGTCGCGCTTCCCACGCCCGGCGCCCCGCTCCCCCACCGTGCGGTCGCCCGCTCTCAATGCGCCGAACCCCTTTCCTTGCACGGGAGTTCACGGCTCAATACGAGGGTTGCACGTACCACCCCCCCCGCCCCCCGGAACCATCCCACGCACCACCCCTGCACCACGCCCGCACCACCGATGTCATGTCACTGACGACACCTGGGAGCAGCAGCATGTGCGAGGACGACCACGCCGGAATCGGCAGACGCGCGGTGTTCGTGACGGGAGCCGCCGCGGCGCTTACGTCGGGAAGCGTGAGCTTCGCCTCGGCGGCACCGCGGGAGCGGCGGAAGAGAACGGTGCGCGGCACGCTGCCCACCGGCTCGCCCGACTTCGTGTACGTACCCGTCGAGGTCCCGGACGGCGTCCGCGAGATCCACGTCGCGTACACCTACGACCGCCCGGCCGTCCCGGTCGGCACCCAGGGCAACGCCCTCGACATCGGCCTCTTCGACGAGCGCGGCACCGACCTCGGCGGTCGGGGCTTCCGGGGCTGGTCGGGCGGCGCGCGCACGGAGTTCTTCGTGCGCGCGGACGACGCGACCCCCGGCTACCTCCCCGGACCGGTGAGGGCGGGGGTGTGGCACATCGCCCTCGGCCCCTACACGGTGGCTCCGCAGGGGCTGTCGTACGAGATCACGATCACACTGACGTACGGGCAGGAGAGCGCGGCCGTACGGCCGGTGTATCCGCCCGAGCGCGCCAGGGGGCGGGGGCGTGCCTGGTACCGGGGCGACTGCCACCTGCACTCCGAGTACTCCGACGGCCGCTTCACCCTCGCCGAGATCGCCTCGCTCGCGCGCGCGGCCGGACTGGATTTCATCAACTCCTCCGAGCACAACACGCACTCGGCGCACGCCCACTGGGCGAAGGAGGCCGGGGACGACCTGCTGATCCTGCTCGGCGAGGAGGTGACGACCCGAAACGGCCACGTCGTCGCCCTCGGCACCGATCCCGGCACCTTCGTCGACTGGCGCTACCGGGCCCGTGACAACCGCTTCGGCCGTTTCGCCCGGCAGATCCGCCGCGCCGGCGGTCTGGTCGTCCCGGCCCATCCGCACGCCACCTGCATCGGCTGCAACTGGAAGTTCGGGTTCGGGGAGGCGGACGCGGTCGAGGTGTGGAACGGGGCCTACACGCCCGACGACGAGGTGGCGCTGGCCGACTGGGACGCCATGCTGATCGCCGCCGTGCGGGACGGACGGGACGGACCGGGCGGGCGTGACGGGCGGGGCTGGCTCCCGGCGATGGGCAGCAGCGACTCCCACCGCGCCCCGGACGTGATCGGCCGCCCGCAGACCGTCGTCCTCGCCGACGACCTGACCCGGGAGGCGATCCAGGAGGGCATCCGGGCCGGACGGTCGTACGTCGCCGAGTCGGCGAAGGTGTCGCTGGCCTTCACCGCGTCCGGCGGCCGGGGCGAGCACGCCGGGATCGGCGAACGGCTGCGCGTGGACGACGACACCCCGGTCACCGTCCGCCTGGAGGTGACGGGCGCCCCGCGTTGCACGGTGCGCTTCGTCACGGACCAGGGCGTCCTGTTCACCAGTGCGCCGCTGCCGGTGTCCGGCTCGGACGTCGTCGAGTGGCGCACGACCGCGTCCTACGCGGCGTACGTACGGGCGGAACTGCGCCACGAGGCGGCGGCGGGGCCGCTGCCGGGGGCACTGGCGGCGTTCACGAACCCGGTCTTCCTGGGGCGGTAGCCTCCGGGCCGTCGGGCCCCGCCAGGTCCGCGACGACCGCCGCGTGGTCGGAGGGCCACACGCCGCCCACGGGGCCGTGGCCCGCCCGTCGCACGGCACGCACGCGGCCGAGTCCGTCCGGGCCGGGCGGCCCCACGTGGACGTAGTCGATCCGCGCGCCCGGCACCGGCCCGTCGGGGATGTACGGGTTGGCCCCGTCCCAGGTGGCGGACGGGGCCGACGGGTCGGCGTGCTCCCAGGCGTCCTGGAGCCGCCCCGCACGCAGGAGACGGACCTCCGCCGACTCGGGGCGGGCGTTGAGGTCCCCGGTGACGACGGGCGGGAAGCCGGTGCCGTGGCGGTGAGCGGCGGCGAAGTCCGAGAGCGCGGCGACCTGTTCGCGGCGGACGGCGGAGGCGTGGCCGCCCGAGGTCAGGTGGGCGGTGAAGA
This sequence comes from Streptomyces marokkonensis, assembly GCF_039539045.1. Lineage (NCBI taxonomy): Bacteria > Bacillati > Actinomycetota > Actinomycetes > Kitasatosporales > Streptomycetaceae > Streptomyces > Streptomyces marokkonensis. The sequence continues at coordinate 16,984 of NZ_BAABCQ010000025.1, read as the reverse complement.
AGGGGACCGGGTGGCCCGGCGCGTCCAGACGGGCGTGGAGCGCGAGGCGGCCGTCGTCCAGTTCCTCGGGGACGGGCAGCCGCAGCACCGCCCGCTCCACGACCGGCCAGCGGCTGAGCACCGCGGTGCCGATACCGACCGTGTCGTCCCCGATCCGCCGCTGCCACCGCTCGGGTGCCTCGGAGGCGGCCCAGGCGCAGTACAGGCCGAGTTCCCCGGCCAGCCACTCGGCGAGGTTCGTGTCGTCGGCGGCCCAGACCTCCTGGAGGCCGACGACGTCGGGCCGCAGCACCCGCAGTACGTCGAGGATCGCCTTCTGCCGGTCGGCCCACGGACCGAACCGCCACCACAGATTCCAGGTCACGACCCGCACACCGGCACCACCCGTCCCTCGGCCCTGCCCTCTCCCTTCCCCCGAGCGTCTCCGGGGAACATGGAGGCATACCAGACGGGAGCGTGAACGAACGATGTCGATGTCGTCCTCCGCCGAAAACGCCGAGAAGAAGTACCGGGCCGTCACGGCCTTCCAGCGCCGCCTCAACGCCGTCGTACGCCGCCTGCCGGGCCAGACCCTGCTGGAGACCACCGGCCGCGTCTCCTGCCTGCCCCGCCGCACGCCGGTGGGCGGGCGGCGGGTCGGGGACTCCTTCTGGCTGGTGTCGGAATTCGGTGAGCGGTCCCAGTACGTCCGCAACATCCGGGCCGATCCGCGGGTACGGGTGCGGATCCGGGGCCGCTGGTACACGGGAACCGCCCATCCCCTGGCCGACGACGACCCCATCGCGCGGCTGCGACGCCTCCCCCGGCTCAACGGCCTGGCGGTGCGGGCCATGGGGGTGGGGACGGGGCTGCTGACGGTGCGGGTGGACCTGGAGAGTCGGGAAGCCACGTGAGGGACCTGTGATCGGCGTCTCCCACGGCTGACGAGGTCGGCATGAGCAAGGCAAACTGGCGTAGTTGCTCAGGATGTCTAGGGGGACTGCATGGACGGTGTACCGCGCGTACCGGAGCAGCGGCGTCCCGGTTCCCCGGCGGAACCGGAGATGCCGACCGAACCGGAGATGCCGACCGAGCCGGAGATGCCGACCGAGCCGGAGAGGCCGGCGGTGCTGCGCTTCGGCGTGCTCGGACCGGTGCGCGCCTGGCGCGGCGGCGAACCGCTGGCCACCGGCTCCCCCCAGCAGCGCGCCCTGCTGGCCGCCCTGCTGCTCCGCGAGGGCCGTACGGCGACGGCGTCCGAGCTGATCGACGCCCTGTGGGGCGGGGAACCGCCGCCGCAGGCACTGGCGGCGGTACGGACGTACGCCTCACGGCTGCGGAAGGTCCTGGAACCCGGTGTCCTGGTGAGCGAATCCGGCGGGTACGCCGTACGGGGGCTGGACGAGGGCGCGTTGGACCTGACCACCGCCCAGGACCTGTCGTCCGAGGCCGAGAAGGCGCGCGGCGCCGGGGACCTGTGCCACGCGCGTGACGTACTGCGCCGCGCGCTGGCACTGTGGGACGGCGAGGTACTGGCCGGCGTCCCGGGCCCGTACGCCGAGACGCAACGCGTCCGCCTGGAGGAGTGGCGGCTCCAACTCCTCGAGACTTGCCTCGACATGGATCTGGAGCAGGGGTGCCACGCGGAGTCCGTCTCGGAGTTGACGGCGCTCACGGCGGCGCACCCGCTGCGGGAACGCCTGCGCGAGCTGCTGATGCTGGCCCTGTACCGCAGCGGACGCCAGGCGGAGGCCCTCGCCGTCTACGCGGACACGCGACGCCTGCTGGCCGACGAACTCGGCGTCGACCCGCGCTTCGGCCTCCAGGAACTCCAGCAGCGCATCCTCCAGGCCGACCCGGGTCTCGCCGAACCGCCGGCCCCGGCCGTGCGGAAGACGGCGACGCCGGTCCGCCCGGCCCAGCTCCCCGCCACCGTCCCGGACTTCACGGGGCGCGCCTCCCTCGTCCGCGAGCTGAGCGGCGCGCTGTCGTCGGCCTCCGGGGACGGGAACGGTGACGGCCGCGTGATGGCGGTCTCGGCGCTGGCCGGCATAGGCGGCGTCGGCAAGACGACCCTCGCGGTGCACGTCGCCCACCAGGCGCGGGCCGCTTTCCCGGACGGGCAGCTCTACGTCGACCTCCAGGGCGCGGGCGCGCGGGCGGCGGAACCGGAGACGGTACTGGGTTCCTTCCTGCGCGCCCTGGGCACGGCCGACTCGGCCGTCCCGGACTCCCTGGAGGAACGCGCGGCGCTCTACCGCTCCCTCCTGGACGGCCGCCGCGTCCTCGTCCTGCTCGACAACGCCCGGGACGCCTCCCAGGTACGCCCGCTGCTGCCCGGCACGGAGGGCTGCGCGGCGCTGGTGACGGCGCGGGTGCGGATGGTGGACCTCGCCGGGGCCCATCTGGTCGACCTGGACGTGATGTCGCCCGACGAGGCGCTGGCGCTCTTCACGAAGATCGTGGGCCGGGAGCGGGTCGCCTCGGAACGGCAGGCGGCGCTGGACGTGGTCGGGGCCTGCGGCTTCCTGCCCCTGGCGATCCGTGTCGCGGCGTCACGGCTGGCGGCCCGCCGCACGTGGACGGTGTCGGTCCTCGCCGCGAAACTGGCGGACGAACGCCGCCGCCTGGACGAACTCCAAGCCGGCGACCTGGCCGTCAAGGCCACCTTCGAGCTGGGCTACGGGCAGCTGGAACCGGCCCAGGCGCGGGCGTTCAGGCTGCTCGGGCTGGCCGACGGCCCGGACATCTCCCTCGCGGCGGCAGCGGCGGTACTCGACCTCCCGGCACAGGAAACCGAGGACCTGCTGGAGTCCCTGGTGGACACGTCCCTGCTCGAATCGGCGGCGCCGGGCCGCTACCGCTTCCACGACCTCGTACGGCTCTACGCGCGTGCGTGCGCGGAACGGGACGAGCATCCGCCGAGCGAGCGGGGGGCGGCACTGTCGCGGCTGCTGGACTTCTACCTGGCCACGGCGGCGGGCATCTACGCGATGGAACGTCCGGGGGACCGCCTGGTGGACCACCTGGAGCCGACACGGCACGAAGGGCTGTGCTTCGCCGAGGGCACGGCCGCCCTGGACTGGCTCTACACCGAAGGGGAGTCCCTGCTGGCCTGCGTACGGCAGTCCGCGGACACGGACCGGCTGCGGCGCGGAGTGGACCTCCTGTGGGCTGCCAAGGACCTGGCCGAGTCCGGCGCCAACTCACGTCAGTACGAGGCCACGGCCATCGCCGTGTCCGAGGCCGCCCGTGCCACCGGAGACCACCGTACGGAAGGACGGGCGCGGACGACCCTCACCAACGTGCTGCTCGTGTCCGGCCGTATCCACCAGGCGGCGGAGGAGGCGCGCCTCGCCATGGAGCGGGCGGCCTCCGCACAGGATGTCGCCGCGGGCAGCTGGGCCGCCAACGACCGGGGTCTCATCTCACTGCACCAGCACCGGTACTCCGACGGCAAGACCTTCTTCGACCAGGCCATCCGGGGTTTCAGCCAGGCCGGCAACCGGGCCGGCGAGGCGACGACGTCGTTCAACCTGTCCCGCGCCCACCTGGCCATGGGCAACGTCGGCAAGGCGGTCTCCATCGCCAGGGACGGGCTCACCCTGCTCGCGGAGCTGGGCAGGACGATGCGCCTGGCCAACGGCCACTACGCCCTCGGTGTGGCCCTCACCCAGGCCGGGCGGCTCACGGAGGCCCTGAGCCAGTTCAACGAGGCACTGACCATCTTCGTGGACCACCGTCAGCGTCTGTGGGAAGGGACCACGCACTTCCGGGTCGCCGAGGCGCACATCGCCGCGCACCGTCCCGCCCAGGCGGCTCAGCACGCCGAACAGGCCCTCGCCATCGGATGCATCGGAGGCGACCGGATGCGCGGCAACGTCCTGACGCTCCTCGGCCGGTCGCTCTTCGCACTGGGACAGGCCGACCGGGCCCGGGCCTGCTGGCGTGAGGCCCTCAGGCTCTACGAGGAGAACAGCGCCTCGGAGGCCGACGAGGTGCGCACCCTGCTGGCACCCGCCGACGCGGCCTGAGCGACGCGGCGTCGGGGAGGCCGAAACGGCGGCGTTCAGCGTTCGTTTATCTCCCTCCGGCATGCTTGTGAACGCCAGACCGTCGCGTCGGGGGGCAGACGGTCACCGGGGAGCCGACGGACCAGTGTTCGGCTCCGAACGCCCGCCCGGCGGCCCCGGGGGGAGCCACCGGGCGGGCGTTTGGCACCCGACCTCGTCGTTGCAGAGGAGTACGAACCGATGAGCGAGCAGAAGGCCACGCCGGCCAAGCCGCTGGACAACCAGATGCCCACGCCGCCGGCGGACGGCGGACCCGTCGTCGCGCTGGACAACCAGATGCCCACGCCGCCGGCGAAGGACGAGCCCGTCGTCACGCTGGACAACCAGATGCCCGCGCCGCCCGCCCTGGACCGCGACGGCAAGTAGACCTTTTCCCGCACGGGGATCGGCCGCGGCGGCGCGGAGGGGAGCCGCCGCGGCCGACGTGTGTCCGCACCCGCCCTGGTGCGCGCACCGGCCCTGGTACGCGCACCGGCCCGTCGGGGTCCCTCCGGGCGCCGGTCAGGTCGTGCGGGCCGTTCCCGTGCCCTTCTCCGCGTCGAGTGCGTACACGCAGCGGTCCTTGCTGCACGCGTACACGATTCCGTCGCGGACGACCGGGGAACCGGTGATCTCGCCACCGGTGGCCAGCTTCCAGCGGAGACGCCCGTCGTCGGCCTTGAGGGTGTAGAGGAGGTGGTCCGTGGAGCCGAAGTGGATGCGGCCCTCGGCCACCGCGGGGGCGCCGACGATGTCGCCGCCCGCCTGGAAGCGCCACTTGGGTGTGCCGGTGACCGCGTCGAGCGTGTAGAGGCCCTTGCCGCTGCCCACGTGGACGTGGCCGGCCGCCACCAGGACCGGGTCGGGGGAGGAACGGGCCTCGGTCGCGATGCGCCAGCGGTCGCGGCCGTCGGTGGCGTCGAGGGCGTAGACCGTGCCGAGGTAGTCGGCGAGGTAGACACCGCCGCCGGTCACCGCGGGACCGGGCACGAAGGTGGGCGGGGCCAGGAAGACCGCCGGGGCCTCGAAGTGCCAGCGGACGTGGCCGGACGTGACCTCCAGGGCGAGGACCCGGGTGCCGGCACAGACGTAGACGTAGCCGTCGGGGGCGTGGGCGACACGGACCGGGACCCCGCCGCAGGAGGCGGCGTCGCCGATCGGGTACGACCAGCGCTCGTCGCCGGTACGGGCGTCCAGGGCGCGCAGCCGGGCGTCCTGCCAGACGTACACCGTGCCGTCGTGGAGCGCCGCGCCCGCCTCCTGGGACTCGAAGTCGGTCTGGGCGCCGGTGATCTCCCACAGCTTCTGGCCGCCCGAGGACTCGTAGGCCTGGACGCCGCCACCGCGGGTGGCGGTGACGACCGTGCCCCGGTCGGCCTGGAGGGAGTACACCCAGGCGTCGGTCTGGACGCGCCACAGGTCGGCGCCCTCGCGGGCGTCCAGGGCGAAGAGGGTCGGGCCGTCGGAGGCGTGGATACGGCCGTCCGCGACCGCCATCGACCAGGCGACGTCCCGGGTCTTGAAGCGGCGACGCCCGGTGGCCACGTCCAGGGCGTGCACCTCGAAGGAGGTGACGTAGACCAGGTCACCGGCGACGGACGGCGTGCCCCAGACGTCGTTGGACATGCGGAAGCGCCAGGGGCGCCAGCCGGCCGGTGACGCCTCGGGGGGTGCGGTGGGGGCGGACGGAGCCGCCGCCGGCAGGGCGGGGTCGGCGCCGTTGACGCCGGGGCGGGGGCGGGACCAGGACGCGGCGAGGGCGGACTCCGGCGGGGGGGCCGCGACGGCCGCGGAGCGCATGTCGGCGACGCGCGGGCCGGGGCCGATGGGTACGGAGACGCCGGCCAGCCGCACCGGTCCGGCGTCGGGGGCACCCACGGGCGCCGGCACCGGCGGTGCGTGCACGGGCGGCGCCGGTACGACGGGGTCGTGCGAGGGCGGGGGCGGAAGTGGGGGCGCGGGGACCGCGGGCCGGGCGCCGACCGGGGCAACGGCACCGCCACCGGCACCACCCGCGCCACCGACACCGCCACCGCCCCGGCCGCCGGCCGTCGTGGCGAGCTTGACCGCGGTGCGGCTGCCCCGGCGGCTCTCGATCAGGCTCACCGCCCGCTCGGGCAGCCACGCCGACGCCGTACCGCTGTCGTCGGAGCCGGAGCCGAACAGGTGCGGGGCGAGCTGTGACTGGAGGTCGGCCGGGTTGGGGCGGCCGGTCGCCTCCATCTGCATGCAGGACTCGATCAGCGGACGCAGCTCGTCCGGGAGGCCCTCGAGGTCGGGGCCCTCGCGCAGCAGCATGAAGACCGTCTCGACCGGGTTGGCGCCGTGGAAGGGCGGGTGCCCGGTGGCGGCGAAGACCAGCATGGAGCCGAGCGAGAACACGTCGCTGGCGCCGGTGACGCTGCGTGAGTCCTTCGCCTGTTCCGGGGACATGTAGGCGGGGGTGCCGACGGCGACGTTCGTCATCGTCAGACGGGTGTTCGAAACGCCGGACGCGATGCCGAAGTCGATCACCCGGGGGCCGTCCTCGACGACGAGGACGTTGGACGGCTTGAGGTCGCGGTGGACGAGTCCGGCGCCGTGGATCGACTGGAGCGCCTCCGCGACGCCCGCCGCCAGCCAGCGCACCGCCTGGGCCGGGAGCGGCCCGCACTCGTTCACTATCTCCTCGAGGGAGGGAGCGGGGACGTAGGCCGTGGCCAGCCACGGGACCGCCGCGCGCGGGTCGGCGTCGACCACCGCCGCCGTGTAGAAGCCGGAGACCGCGCGGGCCGCCTCCACCTCGCGTGTGAAGCGGACGCGGAACAGCTGGTCCTCGGCCAGCTCCGTCCGGACCGTCTTGATCGCCACCCGTCGGCCGGACGCCGAGCGCGCGAGATAGACCAGCCCCATGCCGCCGGCGCCGAGCCGCCCCAGCACCTCGAACGGCCCGATCCGCCGCGGATCGTGCTGCATCAGCTGATCCACCACCTGCCACCTCCCCGTACGGGCCGCGCCACCCACATATGTACGCGACCGAAGTGCAGCGTCTCACCACCGCACCTCCGTGGCGCCACGCACCCCGATTGTTCCTGTCCGAGGCGCTGGTGGCGAACCTGGGGACAATCAGGGTGTCTCATCCCATCCCGGGCACCGGGTCGCGCTCGCCGGGCCCGTTCAGCGTTGCAGCGGCGCGAACGACGCTCCCTGGCCACGGCATCCGGCCGTCCGTCTCGCGGGTCGGCGCGGCGACGGGAGCGCCGTCCGGCCACGCCCACACGGTCCCTCCTTCCGCCCCTCGGCCGTCCCCTCCTCAGCCTCCCGGAAGGTCCAGCCGAAGAGCTCGCCGTAAAAGCACTTGCCCGCCTCCACGCCGGAGAGCCGCGCGTCCACCCGGCAGGGGGCGCCTTCCGGGGGCGCGAACACGTAGCCCGGGTCGCTGGATGTCCACTTCGCGGATGGTCCGTTTTCGGCCATGCCGTCAAAGTAGCCACGACGCCCGCACCGCGCAGACCAGGCACACCAGCCCCTCTCCGCCCTCGCACCCCATTTGCAGTCGGCCGAATCGCGCTCGGATCACCCGTCGGTAAGCTGACGTCATGACAGGACAAGTGCGTACCGTCGACGGCCGCGTGGCCGGTCGACGTGGGCAGGCGACCCGGCAGAAACTGCTCGACTGCCTCAGCGACATGCTCAGCTCCTCTCCCTATCGCGATGTCAAAGTCATCGATGTCGCCCGCAAGGCCGGCACCTCGCCCGCGACCTTCTACCAGTACTTCCCGGACGTCGAGGGCGCCGTCCTGGAGATCGCCGAGCACATGGCCGCCGAGAGCTCCGGGCTGGCCGAACTGACGGCGGGCCGCTCGTGGGTCGGCAAGGCCGGCTGGCAGACGGCACAGGAACTCGTCGACGGATTCATGGAGTTCTGGCGGAAGAACGACGCGATCCTCCGGGTCATCGACCTGGGCGCGGCGGAGGGCGACAAACGGTTCGCCAAGATCCGTATGAAGATCCTGAACTCGGTGCACTCCTCCCTCGCGGACTCGGTCGCCGAACTGCAGGCCAAGGGCAAGGTCGACAAGGACGTGAACCCCTCGGCGATCGCCGGTTCACTGGTCGTGATGCTCGCCGGTGCGGCCTCGCAACAGAAGGGGTTCTCCTCCTGGGGCGTCAAGCAGTCCGAACTCAAGCCAAACCTGGCCCTGTTGATGCACCTGGGTGTCACCGGCAAGAAGCCCGCCAAATAGCAGGCCCGGCAGCCTGTCATTTCCGCCTCGCGTCGCGTGCCGCGCACCGCGCTACGCCGGTGGCGGCCGGCCCCCTACCACGTTCTTCATCACCGGCGTCGAGGCCGGCCGCCGCGCCTCCGCCGCCTCCGCCGCTTCCGCCACCTCGTCGACCGCCCGCTCGAACTCGGCGTCCGTGTCCCGGCCCTCCCGCCACGCCGACATGAAGACCAGCGCCTCGAAGTTCGGGCCCACGGCGGTCAGGTCCACCGTCCCCCCGGCGGATGCGCCGACGCACGCACCGGCCGATGTCCCGGCGGACGTCCCCGGAACGGGGAACAGCCGCCCGTCCGCACGGTGTTGTGCTCAGCACCGACGCCCGTACCCGCTGGAGGAGACCGGAATGGCCCTGACCCGCGAAGAGCGTGAGAAGTTCCTGGCCGAGCCCCGCATCGCCGCGCTCGCGGTCGACGCGGGAGCGGGGCGTGCCCCGCTGACCGTGCCGATCTGGTACCAGTACGAGCCCGGCGGCGACGCCTGGATCATGACCGGGCTCGACAGCCGCAAGAACGAGCTGATCAAGGCGGCGGGCCGGTTCTCCCTGATGGTCGACCGTCTCGAGCCCACCATCCGGTACGTATCGGTGGAGGGGCCGGTCGTCGAGACGGCCACCGCCACCGAGGAGCACCTGCGGGAGATGGCCACCCGCTACCTGCCGGCCGAGAAGGTCGAGGGCTACGTCGCCTTCGCCTCCGCCGACCACGGAGACCAGGTCGTCGTCCGCATGCGTCCCGAACGCTGGGTCTCCTCGGACCTCGGCTCGGTGTGACCCCCCGGCACCCGTGACAATCGGGGCATGGGAACCGATCTCCACGAACTGCTGAGGTCACTGCGGGTGTGGGATCCCGCGGTCACCGAACTGCCGCCCTTCGACCCGGCCACCGCGCCCGGCGGCCCCCTGGCCCTGTTCACGCGGTGGTTCGCCGACGCGGTGGCGGCCGGCCAGAGCGAGCCGCACACGGTGTCACTGGCGACGTCGGACGCCCAGGGCCTGCCGGACGTCCGCATCGTGATGCTGCACGGTGCGGACACCGACGGCTGGTCCTTCGCCACGCACGCCGACAGCCGCAAGGGCCGCCACCTCGCCGCCCGCCCGTACGCCGCGCTCGTCTTCTACTGGCCGGTGCTGGGCCGCCAGGTGCGCCTGCGCGGCCCGGTCGCCGTCGCCCCGGCCGAGGAGGCGCAGGCCGACCTGCACGCGCGGTCGACCGGTGCCCTGGCCGCCGCCCTCACCGGCCGGCAGAGCGCGGATCTGGACTCGCCGGACGAGCTGGCCCGGGCGTCCGAAGAGGCCTGGGAACGGGCCGGGAGGGAGCCGGAGACCCCCGTCCCCTCATGGACGCTGTACCGGCTGGCCCCCGACGAGGTGGAGTTCTTCCAGGGGGACGCCCGCCGCCGCCACGTACGGCTGGCCTACCGGCGGGCGGCGGACGGCGGCTGGGGCACGCGGTCGCTGTGGCCGTGAGCGGCGGACCTGAGCGGCGGACCTGAGCGGTGGGCCCTTGACGGCAGTCATGAGCGGCGGACCCCTGACGGCAGTCACGAGCGGCGGTCGCCGCCCCGCCGGTCGCCGCCCCGCCGGTCACCGCCCGCCGGTCACCGCCGGCTCCTCGTCCGTCGCCAGCCGCGCGTGCAGGTGCGCGTCCCGGAACGCGTCGTGCCGGCCGGCCTCGAACATCGCCCCGCGCAACGTGCCCTCGTGGACGTAGCCGCAGCGTTCGGCGATCCGGCAGGAGGCCTCGTGCTCCACCGCGTGGCCCAGTTCCAGGCGGTACAGGCCGAGGTCCGCGAAGGCCCAGCGCGACGCGAGGAGCAGGGCGCGGGTGGCGACCCCCCGGCCGCGGGCCTCGGGAAGCACCCAGTAGCCGACTCGTGCCAGCTTCAGCGGCCGGTTGATCTCGTTGACGCCGATGTGACCCAGCGCCGTACCGCTCTCCGCGTCCGTGATCCGGAACGACGCGGACCTGCCCTCCTCGGCGTCCAGCGCCCGTGCGCGCAGCGCCTTACGCGCCCCGCCGAGGTCCGTCCACAGCTTCAGCGGCGTGTTCCAGCGCTGGAACTCGGGGTCGAGGTGGCCGCGGAGCCACGTCTGCGCATCGGCGTCACAACCGGCGTCCCAGGACCGGAGACGGAGGCCGTGTCCCTGCGGTTCGGTGTGGGAGGGGGCGAAGGTGTGCGTGCGTGTGTGGGCCATCGGGCCATTCAATCCGACCGGGAGACGTTGCCTGCAGGCGGTCGTGACCGATCCGCAACCGATTTCCGTCTTGACCGAGACCCATCAAGCAAGGTCGTGATTACGCTCGCGGCATGGCCGACTCCACAGCGTCCGCTGAACCGCAGCCCGCCCACCCCGCGGACCGCCCCGTGTACGTCATCGGCGCCGGTCCCGGCGGCCTCGCCGCCGCCCACGCACTCAGGAAACGCGGCATACGGGCCGTCGTCCTGGAGCGGGCCGACCACGTCGGTTCCTCCTGGCGGCGTCACTACGACCGCCTTCGCCTGCACACCACGCGCCGTCTGTCGTCCCTGCCGGGACTGCCCATGCCGCGCCGCTTCGGGCGGTGGGTGGCCAGGGACGACGTGGTGCGGTATCTGGAGAAGTATGCCGAGCACCACAGGCTGGAGATCGTCACCGGCGTCGAGGTCTTCCGCGTCGAGCGCGCCCCCGACGGGGACGGCTGGCTGCTGCACGCCTCCGGGGGGCGCGAGCTGACCGGCGCCGCGGTCGTGGTCGCCACCGGTCACAGTCACACCCCGCGCGTGCCGGACTGGCCCGGCCGGGACTCGTACACCGGCGAGTTGCGGCATGCCGCCGAGTACCGGAACGCGGCTCCGTACGCCGGCCGGGACGTCCTGGTCGTCGGCGTCGGCAACACCGGCGCGGAGATCGCCGTGGACCTGGTGGAGGGCGGGGCCGCGAGGGTGTGGCTGTCCGTGCGCACCGCGCCGCACATCGTGCGCCGCTCGACGGCCGGCTGGCCCGCCCAGTACAACGGCGTCCTCGTACGGCGGCTGCCGGCCGGCCTCGTCGACCGGCTTGCCCGGCCGCTGGCCAGGATCAGCACGCCCGACCTGTCGGCGCACGGGCTGCCCCGCCCGGACACCGGGCTCCTCACCCGGGTCACCGAGGGCGCCATCCCGGTGCAGGACGTCGGTCTGACCGACGCGGTGCGCGGCGGCCGGGTGGAGGTCGTCGCCGCCGTGGAAGGCTTCGAGGACGGCAAGGTACGGCTCACCGACGGCACCCGCGTCGCACCGGACACAGTGCTCGCCGCCACCGGCTATCTCCGCGGTCTGGAGGGGCTGGTCGGCCACCTCGGCGTGCTCGACGCCCGCGGCAGACCGGTCGTGCGGGGCGCCCGCACCCCGAAGAACGCCCCCGGCCTGTACTTCACCGGCTTCACCAACCCCGTCAGCGGCATGCTCCGCGAGCTGGCGCGGGACGCTGTACGCATCGCCGGAGCCGTTGCGAAAAGGGACGGGGGCCGGGTCTCGCGGCTTGCGGGGTGAGGGCGGGTGGGCGACACCGAGGCCGAGGCGAGGCTCAGGACGCGCCGAGTGCCGTAGTCGGGCGGCGGCGGATCACCAGGGCCATCAGGGCCGCCGCCGCGCAGAGCGCCCCGGAGGCGTACCAGACCACCTCGTAGGAACCGAAGGTGTCGCGGGCGGCGCCGCCGAGGAAGGCGACGAGGGCGGCGCCGACCTGGTGGGAGGCGAGGACCCAGCCGAAGACGATCGCGCTGTCGTCGCCGTAGTGCTCGCGGCACAGGGCGAGGGTGGGCGGGACGGTGGCGACCCAGTCGAGGCCGTAGAAGACGATGAAGAAGATCATCGGCGGGTGGATGCTGGGGGCGAGCAGCATGGGGAGGAAGAGGAGGGAGACGCCGCGCAGGGCGTAGTAGACGGCGAGCAGGCGGCGCGGTTCGAAGCGGTCGGTGAACCAGCCGGAGGCGATCGTGCCGACCACGTCGAACACACCGATGACGGCGAGCATCGAGGCGGCTGTCGTCAGCGGCATGCCGTGGTCGTGGGCGGCGGGGATGAAGTGGGTCTGGATCAGGCCGTTGGTGGAGGCGCCGCAGATGGCGAAGGTGCCGGCCAGCAGCCAGAACGGGCCGCTGCGGACGGCGGAGCGAAGCATCGTGAGCGCGCGGCGGGCGGCACCGGGCACGGGAGCCGGCTTGGGCACGAACTCCTTGGCGCCGTAGGGCTTCTGACCCACGTCCGCCGGGTGGTCGCGGAGGAGGAGCCAGACGAAGGGGACGACGGCGAGGGCGGCCAGGGCGACGGTGACGGCCGCGGGGCGCCAGTCGTACGTCTCCACGATCCAGGACAGCAGCGGCAGGAAGATCAGCTGTCCGGAGGCCGCGGCGGCGGTGAGGACGCCGGTGACCAGGCCGCGCCGCTCGGTGAACCAGCGGTTGGTGACGGTGGCGGCGAAGGCCAGCGCCATCGAGCCGGAGCCGATACCGACCAACAGGCCCCAGCAGAGGATCAGTTGCCAGGCGGACTCCATCCACACCGTCAGGCCCGAGCCGAGCGCGATCACGACCAGGGCCGTGGCCACCACGCGCCGGATGCCGAAGCGGTCCATCAGCGCCGCAGCGAAGGGGGCGGTCAGACCGTAGAGCGCGAGGTTGACGGAGACGGCGGCGCCGATCGTGCCGCGCGACCAGCCGAAGTCCTCATGGAGAGGGTCGACGAGGATGCCGGGCAGGGAGCGGAAGGCGGCGGCGCCGATGATCGTCACGAAGGTGACGGCGACGACCCACCAGGCGCGGTGCAACCGGGCGCGGGGCACCCGGGCGCGGCGGCGCGGGCGGACGGGATCCGGCCGGAGTGGCGGAGTCGCTGGTTCTGCTGCGTCGGCATCGGCGGCGTCGGTGGGCTGGGTCATGTCACTGAGCTTCCGATGCGGGCGCCGTCCGATCGAGTGGCCCGAAAGACATGGTTCGCTAGGATCGGGCCATGACGCCCGACCGCACGCATCGCGCACCCCGGCCACCCCGGTCGCACCCGTCGCACCAGCCGCACCAGCCGCACCGCGTCGTCGTTCTCGCGCTCGACGGCCTGCTCCCCTTCGAACTGGGCATCCCGCAACGGATCTTCGGACGCGCCCGGGACGAACAGTTGCGCCCGCTGTACGAGGTCGTCACCTGCTCGGTCCGCCCGCCCGGCCCGGTCGACACCGACGCGGACTTCGCGGTCCTGGTCGAGAACGGCCCCGAGGCACTGGCGACCGCCGACACAGTCGTCGTGCCGAGTTCCTACGAGTTGGGCCCGGTGTACGAGGAGGGTGTGCTGACCGAGGAGTTGGCCACCGCGCTCGCGCTCGTCCGGCCCGGCGCCCGGCTCGTCGCGATCTGCACCGGCGGATACGTCCTGGCCGCCGCCGGGTGCCTCGACGGCCGGCCGGCGACCACACACTGGGCCTCCGCCGAGCACTTCCAGCGGCTGTTCCCGAAGGTGCGGGTCGACCCGGACGTGCTGTTCGTCGACGACGGCGACGTGCTCACCTCGGCCGGGGTGGCGGCCGGGATCGACCTGTGCGTGCACATCGTGCGCCGGGACCACGGCACCGCCGTCGCCAACGACGTGGCCCGCCGCACCGTCGTGCCGCCGCACCGCGACGGCGGTCAGGCGCAGTACATCGAGCGGCCGGTGCCGGATCCACAGCAGTCGTCCACCACCAACGCCCGCGCCTGGGCGCTCGGCCGCCTCCAGGAGCCGATCCAGTTGCGGGACATGGCCGCCCAGGAGTCGATGTCCGTCCGCACCTTCACCCGCCGCTTCCGCGAGGAGGCCGGCGTCAGTCCGGGCCAGTGGCTCACCGGTCAGCGCGTCGAGCGGGCGCGGCACCTGCTGGAGTCCACCGCCCTGTCCGTCGACCAGGTGGCACGCGAGGCCGGCTTCGGCACGGCCCAGTCGATGCGGCAGCACCTGATGGCGACGCTCGGGGTCACTCCGACCGCGTACCGGCGGACCTTCCGGACGGAGTTGTCCACAGCCTGTGGACAATGAGGGGAAGCCTTGGCACGCTTCCCCGACTCGTCGGAACGGCGCGCGGCGCCGTCCGCCCCGAACATGGCACCGCGCGCCGCCACCCGACTCCGGCGCTCCCGCCCGGCTCCCGTCGCCCCCGAGGAACCGCCGCCGAATCACGACCCACGCTCGCCGAGGGCTCCGTCACCGAACCCTCGTCGTCCCCTCGCGGCGAATCGTTGCCTACAAGCGTGAGGAAGCGGTCACGACCCGTCAACCGGAGAAGGGGAGTTCATCACTTACATCCCATTTGCGCGGGACGCGCACGGAAGCACACCCCGGCGCACTGCCGCGTCAGCCCGGGAGACAGCGGGGCCGCATGCACCCGGCGCATCCCGCGCCTGCCGCCACACCGCTACCCCGCCACACCGCTACACCACTTCGTACGCGAACCCCTCGTACGCCACCGTGCCACCACCGCTCCCACAGGCCGGCCCGGCGCCCTCGCGCTCGCTGCAGCGGTCCAGTTCGCACCAGATGCGCTTGCCGGTACCTTCCCGGCTCCAGCCCCAGCGGTCGGCGAGGCCGTCGACGAGGGCGAGACCCCGGCCACCCGTGGCCTCGCCGTTCACACAGCGGGGCTCCGGGGACCGGTCGCTGGCGTCGTCCACCTCGAGACGGACGGTGGCCTCCTCGGCCTCCTCGGCCACCGTCCCCGGCAGCATCAGCCGTAGCACGGCCGAACGGCCCGTGTGCACCACGGCGTTGGTGACGAGTTCCGAGACGAGCAGGACCAGCGTCTCGGCGAGTGGTTCGTCGGCCCGTATACCCGCCCCGGCGAGCCGCGAGCGCGCCCACCGCCTCGCACGCCCCACTTCCGAGGGGTCGGGCCGGACCTCCAGTTGCACTTGAAGCACCTGCACCGCTCACACCATCCGAACCGGCGGACACAAAGGCTCGCGCCTCATGAGGGCCACGATCGTAGCCATTCTCTGCATGGCCAGAACAACGGCCGGGTCGGGGATCACGGAACGTGAATCCCTCGTGGCACAGCATGGTTGACCTACAGTCACGCCAACAAGCGCTTCGGGCATATTCCAGCGCGAAGGAGTACCCGTGCGGCATACTGTGCGACGCCCGATCCGGGCCGTCGAACAGGCGGCGGCCGGCGGCCGTTCCGCCCTGCGGGGCAAGGCGCACACCGCCGGTCCCGGAACCGCCCCAGGGGCAACTCCGGCCCGGTCGGCGCTCAGGACCACTCGCATCCCACACAAGGTACCGGAGTGTGGCACCGACTCCGGGCTGTGACGAGTCACGCGGCGGACACAACCCGATATCAACGCTCCGTGACATCGCTCTGCCACGATCCGCGTCATTCGTGCGGGAAACCGGTGGCGGCCGCAACCGGTCGGGAAGCCGGTGGCTGCCGTCCCGTCCCCCGCGATCGGGATCCGCTACTCGGGCACGGTGAAGTAGCGGGCGAAGGCGGGGACGATCTCCGCCTCCCCCACCTTGCCGTCGCCGTCCGCGTCGAGCGCGGCGGCGACCGCCCGGGCGGTGTCGCCGGGCACACCGAGCACGGTGAGCACGCGCGCGGCGTCCTCCACGGTGGCGTCGCCGTCACCGTCGGTGTCGGCGACGTCCAGGATCGCGTGCAGGAAGGGGCGGGCGATCTCGGCGAACCGGTCCGGGTTGTCGCGCAGTCGCTTGACCGCCGCGGTGACGAACTCCTCACGGGTGATGCGCTGATCGCCGTCCCGGTCGGCGATACCCGCCATGCCCTGCCAGAGCGCCTCCGCGCCGCCGTACAGGGCCTGTCCCTTTTCGGAGCGGGCGGTGGTGCCGAACTCGGCGAGCAGCGCCTTGGCCGCTCCGTTGAAGTCCGCGCGGTCGATGTAGCCGTTGCCGTCCTGGTCGAAGGTGGCGAACCGCGCGGCGATCCTGCGCTCGTACTCGCTGTTGACCATTGTTTTCTCCGGCCGCCTCACGTCGGTGTCGGTGCTCTGCGTCTCGCTCGGAGCGTACGACGTGGGACGCGGCCTCGGGCGGGATCCACGCGGAGAGGTCTGCTCGGAGAGAGGCCTCACGGAGAGATGTCTCATGGAGAGGCGCCTCCCGGGGAGAGGCCTGCGCGGAGGCGGGCCTACGCGGAGAGGGGCCTACGCGGAGAGGGGGCGCGGCTCGTCGCCGGTCGCCGAGGCCAGATCGGGGTGGACGTCGAAGAGCCGGCGCACGCCGAGCGCGCCGAGGACGCGGTTGACGTGGGAGCCGTCGACGGCTCCCTGGGCCGGCAGTATCAGCCGCAGCCGGCCCTGGCAGGAGCGGATGAGCCGCCGGGAGGCGATGAGCACACCGACCCCGCTGGAGTCACAGAAGAGGACCTCGGAGAGATCCAGGACAAGACTGTGCCGCCCCTCGGCCACCTCGTCGTGCACGCGCTGCCGCAGCACCGGTGACGTCACCAGGTCCAGTTCGCCCGACACCTGGAGCACGGCCCACTGACCCTGCTCGCCGCCGGTCACGTTGAACGCCACCACCACGCCTTTCATTCGTCGGTACGTCCGGAATCACCCGAAACGGAAGCCACGCTTACGCTTCTTGGGCGCGCGCCTGCCCACCGGCCGTTCCCGCAAACGCCCGGCCGGAAACGGGGTTCGGCCAGAAGAGGCTTGTTTCAGACGGTTTCGATCCTGTTCGATCAAAAAC
>NZ_BAABCQ010000024.1:0-60559 GCF_039539045.1 Streptomyces marokkonensis | reverse complement strand
CATGAGGTCCTCAGGTCTTCGGACTTCGAGGTCTTCACGGACGGTGAGCAGTAGGGAGTGCCGGGTGGGTCAGCCGGACATGCAGCCCGAGGGGCCGCCGCACGACGGGCGGGGCGGTGAGGAGGCGGCCGGGCCTCGGCCGGGCGACCTCACCGGGCGGACGTTTCCCCTCGGGGACTGGACGCTGCCCGCGGAACGGCTGGACGAGCTGTACCGGTGGGTGGAGCGGGGCGCGCTGGACACGGCGGCCCGGTACCTGGCGGACCGGACGTGGAAGCGGCGGAGCGCCGTCGCGTTGCGGGGCGGAGCCGCCGTGGGGGCTCTCGCCGGAGCGGCGCTGCCGCTGCTGGACATGTCCGGAGTGGCGGGCAGCGTCGCGCGCTGGGGGTACCTGGCGCTGCTGTTCGCGGTGGCGTGCGTGACCGCGGACCGGTACTTCGGGGTCACGTCCGGCTGGATGCGGGACGTGGCCACGGCGCAGGCCGTGCAGCGGCGGCTCCAGGTGCTCCAGTTCGACTGGGCGTCGGAGAGCGTGCGGGAAGTGCTGGGGCCGGCGGACGGGACTGCGAGCGAGGCGGCCGAGCGGTGTCTGCTGGTGCTGCGGCGGTTCTCCGAGGACGTGACGGAGCTCGTGCGGACGGAGACGGCGGACTGGATGGTGGACTTCCGGGCCGGGGCCGCGCCACCGGCCTTGCAGGCGGGGGCGTCCGGAGGGGGACGCCCGGAAGCAGGGGCAGGGGGGCCGGGACGGTTCTCGGTGTCGTCGAACGGGCCTCGGCCGAACATGCCCCGGCAGCGGCCCCCGGAGCCTCGGTGAGCCTGCGTGATGCCTCCGCCGGAGGAGTACCCCGGCCTCCAGTAGCCGGGGCGGTTACGGCTACTGGCGTCGATAGGTCAGCCTTTCGCCGTTGCTGGTGTTGGTGCGTTCCAGGGTGCCGTTCGGCAGGAGGGTGACCTGGGTGGGGTCGCCCGGTTTGCAGGAGGCGGCAGGGCCCACCGTCACCGTGGAGGGGCCGATGCTCAGGGGGCCGTCGGGGCCCGGGGCACTGGCCAGGTCGGCCTCGAAGACGCAGTGGTAGGAGCCGCCTCCGGCGGGGCCGTCGGCGACGAGGGACAGGACCGTGTCGCCCACCTCCCC
Organism: Streptomyces marokkonensis; assembly: GCF_039539045.1. Taxonomy (NCBI): domain Bacteria; kingdom Bacillati; phylum Actinomycetota; class Actinomycetes; order Kitasatosporales; family Streptomycetaceae; genus Streptomyces; species Streptomyces marokkonensis. The sequence continues at coordinate 59,421 of NZ_BAABCQ010000024.1, read as the reverse complement.
CTGCTGGATGGTCAGCCGTCGGGGGTGGACGCCGGACGCGTTGTCGATGGTCGTCGCCCAGGTGCCCAGGTACGCCGTCGGGATCGTGCCGTCCTGGGGCGGCGACGAGCTGGGCGACGTCGGCCGGCCGGGCTCGGTCGTCGGCGCCGAGCCGTCCGTACCGGGCTCCGGGTCCTGGGGCACGCCGGCCGTGGCGGTACTGGTGGTCGTCCGGTCGTCGCCGGCCCGGTTGCCGCCGTCTCCGTCCCCGCTCATCAGGGCGTAGACCGACCCTCCGGCGCCCAGCGCGACGACCAGGGCGACCACGATCAGCAGCGCGGTGGAGCGGCCTCTTCGGGGCTGCTCGGGCGGCGGACCGTAGGGCTGCGTCCCGTAGGGCGGGGGTCCGTACGGCGGGGGCCCGTAGGGCGGGGTCGAGCCGCCGAGGTACGGCGGGTGGTGCCCGGGCGGCGGGCTCCAGGCCGGGGCGGGGGCGTAGCCGTGGGCGGGGGGCTGGGAGTGGGACTGGGGGTGCTGCGGGTGGCCGTGGTCGGGCGGGGGTGTCGGGGGACTTTGGCCCGCGACGAGTGTGGGGAGGTGGTTCAGCGGGGCGCCGCCGCTGCCCGGCTCGCGCGGTGGCGGCGGGCCGTCGTCCGGTGTCGCGGCGGCCGGTTCCCGCTCCGAAGAGGGGGCGGCGGATGGGGCGGCCGAGGGCGGGTTCGGGGCGTCCGGCTTCGGGCCGGCCCCCGCGGCGGTGCCCGCAACGGCGTCCGCCGCGGCCCCGCCCGCTCCCGGCGACTCCGGGTTCTCCGTGTCCAGCAGCCGCACCGCGTGCCGGCCGAGCTGGGCGACCAGCGCGCCGGGCAGCCAGGGGTCGCGGGAACGGCCGTCGGCGACCGTGTCCCGCGCGCCCGTGCGCTCCAGGACCTCGGCGAGGGCGGGGCGGGCGGCGGGGTCCTTCTTCAGGCAGTCACGTACGAGGTCGGCGATGCCCTCAGGCACACCGTCCAGGTCCGGCTCCTCCTGCGCGATGCGGAACATCAGGGCGTGCACGCCACTGTCGGCGGTGCCGAAGGGCAACGCGCCGGTGGCGGCGTAGGCGAGGATCGAACCCAGGCAGAAGACGTCGCACGCGGGCGTGACGCGGTCGCCGCGCACCTGCTCGGGCGCCATGAAACCGGGCGAGCCGACGAGCGCGCCGGTGCGGGTGAGCCCGCCGTCGGTGACCGTCTCCAGAGCCCGCGCGATACCGAAGTCGATGACCCGGGGGCCGTCGATGGTGACGAGCACGTTGGACGGCTTGAGGTCGCGGTGCACGATCCCGGCGGCGTGGATGTCCCGGAGCGCGTGGGCGAGGCCGGCCCCCAGGGTCCGTACCGAACGCTCCGGCAGGGCGCCGTGGTCGTGCCCGACGACCTGCTGGAGGCTGGGACCAGCGACGTACCCGGTGGCGACCCACGGGATGGCGGCCTCGGTGTCGGCGTCCAGCACGGGCGCCGTCCAGTACCCGCCGACCCGCCGCGCCGCCTGGACCTCCTGCCGGAACCGCGCCCGGAACTCCTCCCGCGCGGCCAGTTCCTCACGCACCAGCTTGACCGCGACCGTGCGTCCGCGGTCCGAGCGGGCCAGATAGACCTGGCCCATACCGCCCGCACCGAGCCGCGCCAACAGCCGGTAGCCGCCGATCTGCCGCGGGTCCCCGCCCCCGAGCTTCTCCATGTCGCGCCGCCTTCCCCCCGCACGTGAACCCACGTGAGCAACAGACCCAAGATAGTGCGGGGCGGCCGTGCGACGAGCCGGTCCGGTTCTACGGTTCCGTAACAGGCTGGTCACCGAGAGCGTCCAGCGCCTTCGACAGGCGTTCGAGTGCCTCGACCGCCGCGGTGAGTTCCGCCTCGGACCCGTAGGCCTCGGCCAGCCGGTCGGCGAGGGCGGCGTGCCCGGGACCGATGCGGGCGACGGCCGCGCGGCCCGCCCGGGTCGGCGCGAGGAGCTTGGCGCGGCGGTGGGCCGGGTTGGGCCGGTACTCGGCGAGGCCGCGTTCCACCAGGAGGTCGGCGATGCGCTGCACGCTCTGCCGGGTGATGCCCATCGCCCGCGCGACGCCGGAGACGGGCAGCGGCTCGCGCAGCACAGCGCCGAGCACCTGCCACCACGCCGCGGTGAGCCCGGCGGGGCGGGCCAGCTCCTCGGCCACCGCGAGGAACTGGCCGTTGAGCCTGAAGACGCCCAGCGCGCCGCGGCTGAGCAGGTCCTGACGCTCCCGGCTCACGCGACGCCCGCCTTCTCCAGCACGGCGTACGCCTGCGGGTCGGAGTCGTGGAACAGCCGGTACCAGGCGTCCAGCACCTCACCCTCGTACGCCCCGAGCAGCCCGAGGACCTCCCGGGCGAAGGCGACCGGCTCGGTGGGCCCGGCGGTGACCAGGCCGCCGCCGGTGACCGCGTCGGCCTCCACGTACCGCTCGCCGCCCGCGTAGCCGGTCGCCGCCAGGTAGAAGGAGACGGCACTGGTGTGCGCGCGGTCGTCGAGCAGGCCCTCGCGGGCCAGTCCGGCGGTGGCGCCGCAGATGGCGGCGACGGGCACCCCCGCGTCCAGGAAGGCACGGGCGGTACGGGCGAAGGGGGCGAGGTCGTCGCCCGCGTCCCAGAGGTCGGCGCCCGGGAGGACCAGCAGGGAGCTGTCCTCGGGGCGCAGGCCGGCCAGGGCCAGGTCCGGCTGGACGCGCAGACCGCCGACGCTCGTGACGGAGTCGGTGGTGGGGCCGACGGTGCGGACCGGGAACCCGGCGCGGGCCAGGTGAGCCGTCGCGTGGCCGGTCTCCCAGTCGGCCAGGGTGTCGTACACGGCGAGGTGGACGGGCTTGCGGATGCCGTTCATGAATCCTCCAGCGGGTGTGTTGTGCACGCGAGGCCGATGACAGTAGACTGTCATTTCGACAGTCTACTGTCAACAACTTCCGCCTCGGTCGCGTCCCGCACGCCCCGGCCCCGTCCCGCACGCTCCCACCTCGTCCCGCACACTCATGCCTCCTCCAGCACGCCCCCGCCCCGTCGACAACCTGTCGTGGAAAGCACCCGACCGCAGACAGGACGCCGATTCCGTTTCCGCATCGCGGACATCTACCCTCGGCCGCATGACCCCTCAGCCCCGCCCTCAGGCCGGCGCCGCCGTGAAGGCCGCGGACCGTGCGCACGTCTTCCACTCCTGGTCCGCACAGGAGCTCATCGACCCGCTCGCCGTCGCCGGCGCCGAGGGGTCGTACTTCTGGGACTACGAAGGCAAGCGCTACCTCGACTTCGCCAGCGGGCTCGTCTACACCAACATCGGCTACCAGCACCCCAAGGTCGTCGCCGCGATCCAGGAGCAGGCGGCGAGGATGACCACCTTCGCGCCCGCGTTCGCCATCGAGGCGCGCTCGGAGGCGGCGCGGCTGATCGCCGAGCGGACACCCGGCGACCTGGACAAGATCTTCTTCACCAACGCCGGCGCGGACGCCGTGGAGCACGCCGTGCGCATGGCCCGGCTGCACACCGGGCGGCCGAAGGTGCTGTCGGCGTACCGCTCGTACCACGGCGGCACCCAGCAGGCGATCAATCTCACCGGCGACCCGCGCCGCTGGGCCTCGGACAGCGGCACGGCCGGTGCCGTGCACTTCTGGGCGCCCTTCCTCTACCGCTCGCGCTTCTACGCCGAGACCGAGGAGCAGGAGTGCGCGCGGGCGCTGGAGCACCTGGAGACGACGATCGCCTTCGAGGGGCCCGGGACGATCGCCGCGATCATCCTGGAGACGATCCCGGGCACGGCGGGGATCATGACGCCCCCGGCCGGTTACCTGGCCGGGGTCCGCGAGATCTGCGACAAGTACGGGATCGTCTTCGTGCTCGACGAGGTCATGGCCGGGTTCGGACGGACCGGCACGTGGTTCGCGGCGGACCTGTACGACGTCGTGCCCGACCTGATGACCTTCGCCAAGGGCGTGAACTCGGGCTACGTCCCGCTGGGCGGCGTCGCGATCTCCGCGCGGATCGCCGAGACGTTCGCCGAACGGCCCTACCCCGGCGGGCTGACCTACTCCGGGCACCCGCTGGCCTGCGCCGCGGCCGTCGCCACGATCAACGTCATGGCGGAGGAGGGCATCGTCGAGCACGCCGCCCGGCTCGGGGCCGACGTCGTCGGACCGGCACTGCGGGAGCTGGCCGAGCGCCACCCGAGCGTGGGCGAGGTGCGCGGCACCGGCATGTTCTGGGCGCTGGAGCTGGTGCGGAACCGGGAGACCCGGGAGCCGCTCGTCCCCTACAACGCCGCCGGGCAGGCCGCCACGCCGATGTCCGCGTTCGCCGCCTCCGCCAAGGCGCACGGCGTATGGCCGTTCGTGAACATGAACCGGACCCACGTCGTGCCGCCGTGCAACATCTCCGAGGCCGAACTGAAAGAGGGCCTGGCGGTCCTGGACACGGCACTGTCCGTGGCGGACGAGTACACCGAGTGAGGGCCTGCCCACTCGCGGGCGGGGAGAGGGACCCGAGCGCGTAAGGTGTCGTGCTCGTACACGGTAGACATGTGTACGAGCACGCCACATACGTGTGGACGAACACGCCCGCATACGTGTGGACGAGTACGCCCGCAGACGCGTTGTGGACGAGCACTCCACCCGGACGCCATGAGGAGACGCCCGACCATGCCCGGCCCCAGCGGAACCGGCGCCGTCACGCGCAGCACCCTGCGGCAGCAGATCGCCGACGCGCTCCGCGACGAGGTGCTGGCCGGGCGGCTCCAGCCGGGGCAGGAGTTCACGGTCAAGGAGATCGCCGAGCAGTACGGGGTATCCGCGACGCCCGTGCGCGAGGCCCTGGTCGACCTGTCCGCGCAGGGGCTCCTCGACGCCGACCACCACCGCGGCTTCCGCGTGCACGAGTACTCGGTCGACGACTTCCGCGGCATGATCGAGGCCCGCGGCCTCGTCACCGACGGCATGTTCCTCGTCCTCATCGACGACCGCCGGGGCGGCCCCGATCCCGACGATCCGCGGATCGCCGCCGCCCTCGCCGGGGTCCGGCGGCGCGGCGAGGAGGCGCAGCGCGCCGCCGCGGCCGGCGACCTGACCATCCTCATCGGCTACGACCTGCGGTTCTGGCGCGAGCTGGCCGTCCTGTTCGGCAACCGGTACCTCTCCGACTTCCTGCACCGGCTGCGCGTGCAGAGCTGGGTGTGCACGGTTCAGCACCTGCGCCGGCTCAGCGATCTGCGCGGCGCGCTGTGGTGCGGGCACACCGAACTGGTCGACGCCCTCGCCCGCCGCGACGCCCCGCACGCGCGCTCGCTCGTCGACGCGTACAACGCCCACTCGCTCGCCCTCATCGAGCGGCTCGCCGGCGGATGACCGTGGGTACGCCGGGCGGATGACCAAGGCCCGTCGTGTCGTGGTCCGGCCCCAGATGGGTAGGGGAACTGCACGCAACGCGCACCGCCCACGAGCCGCCTGCACACCGACTACGCTTCCCTTCGCTGACCACTGCGCTGTGTGAGGAGCCCTCTTTTGGCCTGTGACCTGTGGCTGGTGCCGCTCGTCGACGTCTTGTGCCACACGCCGGACAACCCGTTCGCCGAAGAACTCGCGCAATACGACAAGGTGCTCGCCGAGGCCGGGCTGCCACCGGTGCCGGTGTACCAGTACATGCCGGGACTCTCCGGCGAAGTCGCCCCGGTGGCCGGCTTCGACTACGACGCGCTGCACTTCCTGCGCCGGTCGTACCTGCTCCAGGTGTGCGGGCTGCCGGTGACGCCGGTCGACGAACTCGGCGGCGACTACGAGCAGTTGCTGGAGATGTTCGAGGCAACGGCCCAGCAGTCGCACCTGGTCTGGCACTACGACCACGCGGGCGCCTACATCCCTGTCGACTTCCCGCACCCGCTTTCCAGTGACGAACTCCTGGCAGGCGGCGGCCCGTTGGGATCCTCGCGCGCCCTGCTGCGGGAGCTGGAGGCCGTGGCCCCGGCCCTGGGCATCGACCCGGCCAACCCCCCGGCACCACCGCGGCCGCCACTCGCCCCGACCGAACTGGAGGAGCCGGCCGTGCCCGCACCGTACGACTCCAGTCCCTTCGCCCGGGAGCGCCATGTATGGCTGGGCCTGCACACGGCGGCCACGCGGAGCCTGGCGCAGGGCTCGATGATCGTCTTCAGCTGAGCCGGGAAAGGCCCTTCCGCAGGTCCTCCGCGTTCATGATCGGGGAGATCTCGACCTCGGCGTTCAGCTGGGTGAAGAACGGCTCACCGGTGGGCGGCAGCTCCGAGCTGTCCTGCATGTCGAAGACCATGAGGGCCGTCCGCCGGCCGCCGAGGGGGCCGAAGTAGGCGGCTTCCGGCTCGAGGTGGTCGAGCGTCCGGTTGATCAGTTCGGGCAACTTGCCGCTGCGGATGGCCTCGTTCGCCTTCTCCGTGTCCAGCGTCGCCCTGAGCAGCACGCGCATCGCACTCACCTTCTCCGCTTCCTCTGCTGACGCGGCGTGTACGACCTCAGCTTATGCCCGCGATGTCCAGTTTGTTCAGGCGTTCCGGTTCCGCTATCACATCGATGCCGGTGATGAGACCGTCGTCCGCGAAGGTGAAGCGGAGCACCACGCGCAGCCGGCCGTTCTCGGCCATCGCCATGCCCGCCCGGCCGTCGACCAGGACGACACCGGCGGACCTGGCCCGGCCCATCGAGGCCATCGCTCCCCTGGCCACCTGCTCCACACCGCTGACGGCGAAGGGCTCGGGCGTCGGGACGACCGCCGCGTCGGCACGCAGGACGACGTCCGGGTGGAGCAGGGCGACCAGCGCGTCGAACTCGCCGCAGCGCGTGGCCGCCAGATACGCGTCGACCGCGCGGCGCCGGCGGGGCAGGTCGGCGTCGGGCGCGGGGACGCCCCGGACCCTGCGGCGGGCGCGACTGGCCAGCTGGCGGGTGGCCGCGGGCGTCTTCTCGAGCATCGCGGCGATGTCGTCGAAGGGCACGTCGAACATGTCGTGCAGGACGAACGCGAGCCGTTCCGCGGGGCCCAGGGTGTCCAGGACGATCAGCAGCGCGATACCGACGGACTCGGCGAGCTGCGCCTCCTCCTCCGGATCGGCGACGGAGGGCCCGCCGGGCAGCGGGGCCCCACCGGCCGGCCCGCGGTCCGTCCCGTCGTCCAACGGCTCCTCGCGACGCGTGTCCCGGGCGCGGAGCAGGTTGAGGCAGACCCGGGCCACGACCGTGGTGAGCCAGCCGGAAGGGTTCTCCACGTCGGAGGTGTCCGCACGGTCGGCACGCAGCCAGGCGTCCTGCAGGGCGTCATCGGCCTCGCCGAGAGAGCCGAGGATCCGGTACGCGACCGCCCGCAGCCGGGGCCGGTCCTGCTCGAACTGCCGGGCCACCGCGTCGGACCGGCCGTCGGACCGGCCATCCGGTCGGCCGTCGGAGCGGCTGACAGGGCGGCTGGCAGGGCTGCCGTCGGAGCGGCTGTCGGATGGTCCGGGCACCGTACGGCTTCCTTCCGCGTCCTTGGTCGCACGGGCCTGGAGCCGCCCGAGTCACCCAAGTGAACCACCTCGGACGAACGCGAGCCCCCAGCCGGCGCTCATCGGATCAGGCAGATCCCCGGCGGCCACAGCACCCCGTCCGCCGGCAGCAGGGACGGCCCCAGATGTACGGCGCACACCCGCAGCGGCACCCGCAGATGCCGGGCGACCTCGAAGCGCGCCGGGTCACCGCAGGCCCCGGCGTCGGTCTCACCGCCGTACGGGCCCTGACAGGACGCGGCACGGTCACGCCCGAACGTGCCCCCGCTCTCACGGTCGGTCGTGCCTCGATCCGACCCCACGCCGCACGCCGGCGCCCGGCGAAGGGAGCCGAACGGCTACAGGACGGTGGCGTCGCCCAGGCCGACGCACTTCCGCTCCTGCTGGATCCACTTCACGGCGGGATCCAGCGTGGCGAGGATGCCGCCCACTTCCTCGCGCGGACCGGAGTACGTGAACTCCACGGCCGGTGAGCGGCCGTACGTCCGCAGGACACTCACGCCGTCGCGCTCCAGCCGCTCCTCGTCCAGGACCCAGTCGACGCCGTCGGCCGTGACACAGAGGTTGATGTTCGGCGGCAGTTCCTCGGCGCCGCAGCGGAACACCGCCTTCTGGCCGCCCCAGGAGGCGACGCCGTCACCGAGGGCCCAGTCGCGCGACGCGCCGGGTATGTCGTCCGGGAGGCGGGAGACGACCTTGTCGCACTTGGCGTCGTCCGCGTGCGGGGCGGCGGAGACGCGGTGGCTGTCGACGTAGAGGAGGCCTCCGGTCACGGCGACGACCGCCACGGTCAGCCAGATCCACATCCGGGTGGTGGGCTTCCGCATGTTCCGATCCGATCCGCTCCGCGCTGTCCGTCCGCTGCCGCTGCCGGCACCAGTCAGCGTATCCGTCCATGGAAAACCGGCGGCCGGGACCCCGCTCGGGGTCCCGGCCGCCGGTGTCGGCCGCTGGTGTCGGCCCGTGGTTCTCTACAGGAACGAGTTGATCTCGATCGTCTCGTCCCGGCCCGGACCCACGCCGATCGCGGAGATCGGGGCGCCGGACATCTCCTCCAGCGCCTTGACGTACGCCTGGGCGTTCTTCGGCAGCTCGGCGAAGGTCTTCGCCTTGCTGATGTCCTCGCTCCAGCCCGGCAGCATCTCGTAGACCGGCTTCGCGTGGTGGAAGTCGGACTGCGAGTACGGCAGCTCCTCGACGCGCTTGCCGTCGATCTCGTACGCCACGCAGACCGGGATCTGCTCCCAGCCGGTCAGGACGTCGAGCTTGGTGAGGAAGAAGTCGGTGAGGCCGTTGACCCGGGTCGCGTAACGGGCGATCACCGCGTCGAACCAGCCGCAGCGGCGGTCGCGGCCGGTCGTCACACCACGCTCGCCGCCGATGCGGCGCAGCGCCTCGCCGTCCTCGTCGAAGAGCTCGGTCGGGAACGGACCCGCGCCGACACGGGTCGTGTACGCCTTGAGGATGCCGATGACCCGGCTGATCTTCGTCGGGCCCACGCCGGCGCCGGTGCAGGCGCCGCCCGCGGTCGGGTTCGACGAGGTGACGAAGGGGTACGTGCCGTGGTCGATGTCCAGCAGCGTGCCCTGACCGCCCTCGAAGAGGACCACCTTGTCGTCGTCCAGGGCCTGGTTGAGGACCAGGACGGTGTCGGCCACGTACGGCGCGAGCTTGTCCGCGTAGCCCAGCAGCTCCTCGACCACCTGGCCGACGGCGATGGCGCGCCGGTTGTAGAGCTTGGTGAGCATCTGGTTCTTGGCGTCGAGGGCCGCCTCGACCTTCTGGGTGAGGATCGACTCGTCGTAGAGGTCCTGGACGCGGATGCCCACACGGTTGATCTTGTCGGCGTAGGTCGGGCCGATACCGCGCCCGGTGGTGCCGATCTTGCGCTTGCCGAGGAAGCGTTCCGTCACCTTGTCGACGGTCACGTTGTACGGCGTGATGATGTGGGCGTTTCCGCTGATCAGGAGCTTGGACGTGTCGACGCCACGCTCGTTCAGCCCGCTCAGCTCGGAGAACAGGACCGACGGGTCGACAACGACGCCGTTACCGATGACCGGCGTACAACCGGGAGACAGGATTCCGGAAGGGAGCAGGTGGAGGGCGTACTTCTGGTCGCCCACGACTACCGTGTGGCCGGCGTTGTTGCCGCCCTGGTAGCGCACCACATAGTCGACGGAACCACCGAGCAGGTCCGTCGCCTTTCCCTTGCCTTCGTCACCCCACTGAGCACCGAGCAGCACAAGTGCGGGCACGCGCGTACACCCCTTCCGGGCGGGGCATGTCCATGGTCGAGGGCGTACGCGGCGATTTTTCGCCACGTGCACCGCGACCGTCGTTGGCCGCCAACCGTCGGACCGGATGCCCCGGAATAGACGAAACCCCTGGCGCAATAGCGCAAGGGGCTCTTGCACAAAGATGCTACCCGAGGAAGCGAGGCATGGCCGAGGTGGCGACTTCCGCGAGGTCCTCCGCGACGCCCGATCAGCTTCTGGTGGTCATCGATCCGGTTGCCCGGCGGGCGGACGGAGAGTCCGTCCGGATCGCGAAAGACGTGCTCAGCGCGGGTGCCGCGAGTACGAAGGTATGTCTGCCGGACAGCCCGGAGGAGTTCGCCCGGGCGCTGCGGCGACGCGGCTCGCGGCGGCCCGTGGTGATCGGTGACGACCGTACGCTGCTGCGGGCCGTCGGCCTGCTGCACCGGCAGCGGGAGCTGGAGGGCTGCGCGCTTTCGGTGGTGCCGGTGGGGTCGGCGCTGGGCCTCACCCGGTCACTCGGACTGCCGTCGGGCGCGGTGGCGGCGGCGCGAGCGGTGCTGGAGGGGGCGGAACGGCGCCTGGACCTGCTCGTCGACGACAGTGACGGGGTGGTGCTGGGGGCGGTGAGTATTCCGCCGGTCGCGGCGCACGACGGCGTGCGGGTGGGCCCGGGAGCGGGCACGGGGGTGGGGCCACCGGCCTCCGGTTCGGGGGCGGGGTCCGGTTCTGGGACGGGGTCCGGTTCCGGGGCGGGGTCCGGTTCCGGGGCGGGGTCCGGTTCCGGGGCGGCGTACTCCTGGCTTCGGACCTACCAGTCGCTCGTACGGACGCTGGCGTCCTCGCGGCCGTCCCGGGGCGTCGCGGCTCCGGGGACATCCGGTCCGGTCCGGCTGCGGGTGGAGGTCGACGGGGTGACGCTGGTGGACCTGGGCCAGCCGGTCGAGGGGGTGTCGGTGATGCCGGGCGTCGACGGGCTGGCCGTGGTGGAGGTGCGGCCGCTGTCGGTGGGCGCGGAGGCGTCACCGCTCACGGCGAGCGGACGGACGGTGACCGTGTCGGGGGCGCACTTCCGGTACCGGGCCGACGCGGTGGTGTCGGGGCCGGTGGGGACGCGCACGTGGACGGTGCGGGAAGGGGCCTGGGGGCTGACGCTGCCGGCGGGGTAGCGGGTGGGCGTGGCGTCAGGGGGCCTTGAAGCCGGTCGTGTCCAGCAGGAGGTCGAAGGGCTCGGGGATCGAGATCTTCTCGCCGAACGGCTTGGTGAAGCGGACCTCGTAGAGTCCCTCCGGGGAGGGGGACCCGTAGACGATGGCCTGCTCCTCCTGCATGTCCAGGATCAGGTACACGGGCACGCCTCCCTTGGCGTACACCTCGACCTTGTTGGTGAGATCGTCGTTCCTGGTGGCAGGAGAGGTCAGCTCGGCGACGAAGGACAGGCCCTCACCGCCCAGGTGGTGGCTTTCCGTCTCGAAGGCCCGCTCATGCGCCACGTGGATGTCCGGCCCGTACGCGCACTCGTCTCCTGGGAAGACGTAGAGGAACGGACCTCGTTCGATCACGTGCGACGCGGGGAGATGCGGCTCCAGTTGAGCGCATACCAGGCGCATGACCCGGTGGTAGTACCCCTTCGACCACGGCGACACGACGATGCTCCCCCTCACGACCTCGGCCCTGTAGCCCTCGGGCACACACAACTCGTCAAGGGTCTCCAACAACCCCTCGAAGCTCTGGGACTCGGTGCCGCTCATCGTCGGTCGCTCTGCCATGACTGTCATGATGCGCCCTCCCCCTGATGCGGACCAGTGGCAACTCAACGTAGCCGACCGAGTACGCAGCCGAGACCGCTTCCCTGATCCCCCTCAGCCGCCCCGCCCGAACCGTTCCTCCCGCCGCACCCGCCAGCGCTCCATCATGGCCGCGATCTCCTCGTCGACGAACTCGAAGAAGGCGAGCGTCTCGGCCATGCGGCGGCCCGCCGGGGTCTCGGCGCCCAGGCTGACGACGCCCTCGCTCAGCGCGCTCTCCCACCGCTTGAGGATGGCCTCGCGGTTGGTGAGCGCCTCGTACCACTGATTGCTGTGCACCCGATACCGCTCCCTGCGCGAGCCGGGTTCGCGCTCGCGCGAGACCATGTGCTGCTGCGAGAGGTAGCGCACGGCCCCGGAGACGGCGGCAGGGCTGACCTGGAGCTGCTCGCCGAGTTCGGCCGAGGTCAGCGAACCCGAGTCGGAGGCCAGCAGCGCGGCGAAGACCCGGGCCGGCATGCGCTGCATCCCCGCCTCGACGAGCTGGGCCGCGAAACCCTCCACGAACTTCGACACCGCCTCGGGGTCGCGCCCTGATGTCGTTGCTTCGGTCATCTTTCGATCATCCCTCACCATCCTGACTGTTTCTTAACTTCACAAGTTTCTGAAGGAAGAGTACTTTCAGAATCATGACGAAGGCAATCAGTGTCTCCGGACTCCACAAGTCGTTCGGCCGGACGCACGCGCTGGACGGCCTCGACCTGGAGGTCGAGGCCGGCGAGGTCCACGGCTTCCTCGGCCCCAACGGCGCCGGCAAGTCCACCACCATCCGCGTCCTGCTCGGCCTGCTGCGCGCCGACTCGGGCGCCGCCCAGGTGCTGGGCATGGACCCGTGGACGCAGGCGGTCGAGCTGCACCGCCGTCTCGCCTACGTCCCCGGCGACGTCGAGCTGTGGCCGGGCCTCACCGGCGGCGAGGCCATCGACCTGCTGGGGCGGCTCCGGGGCGGGCTGGACAAGCAGCGCCGGGCCGAACTCGTCGAGCGGTTCGGCCTGGACCCGACCAAGAAGGGCCGGGCGTACTCCAAGGGCAACCGACAGAAGGTCGCCATCGTCGCCGCGCTCGCCTCCGACGCCGAACTGCTGCTCCTCGACGAGCCGACCGCGGGACTGGACCCGCTCATGGAGGTCGTGTTCCAGGACGTCATCGCCGAGGCGAAGGCCGCGGGCAAGACCGTCCTGCTCTCCAGCCACATCCTGGCCCAGGTGGAGAAGCTGGCGGACCGGGTGAGCATCATCCGCCTCGGCCGGATCGTCCAGTCCGGCACGCTCGGCGAACTGCGGCACCTGACCCGTACCACCATCGAGGCGGAGACCGAGCGCCCCGCCACGAGCCTGGCGGAACTCCCCGGCGTCCACGATCTGCGGACCACCGACGGCCGGGTCCGCTTCGCCGTCGACGGCGGCGAGGTCGACGGTGCGGTCCGCAGGCTCACCGAGTTCGGCATCCGCAGCCTCACCAGCCATCCACCGACCCTGGAGGAGCTCATGCTCCGCCACTACGACGACGCCCTGCCCACCGCCACCGACCGGTACGGCGCGAACGGCACGCGGGGCACGGACGGCACGACGCGAAACCCGGACGGCACGCGGAGCGCGGACGGCACGAACGGCCCCAGTGGAGCCGTGCGATGACCTCCGCGACGACCACCACCGCCACCGCCCCGGCGCGCCCCGGCCCCGCCGCGGGCCGCGCGGACGTGCTGGCCGGCACCGGCACCCTGATCCGCTTCGCCCTGCGCCGCGACCGCGTCCGGCTCCCGGTGTGGGTGCTGGCGCTGTTCCTCGGCACCCTCGCGACGGCGAACAGCTACCAGGAGCTGTACGGCGCGCCCGAGGACCGGGCCAAGGCCGCGGAGTCCATGGGCAGCCCGGCGAGTCTCGCCATGTCGGGCCCCCGCCACTACCTCGACGACTACACCTCCGGCGCCATGCTCGGCCACCAGATGCTCGGCTTCACGGCCGTCCTCGTCGGCCTGATGAGCGTCCTGATCATCACCCGCCACACCCGCGCCGAGGAGGAGACCGGCCGGGCCGAGCTACTGCGTTCGACGGTCGTCGGCCGTCACGCCCACCTCGCCGCCGCCCTCTCCGTGGCGGTCCTCGCCAACCTGCTCCTCGCCGCGCTGCTGGCCCTCGGCCTGTCCGGCCTCGGCGTCGAGGGCATCGACACGGCCGGGTCGCTGCTGTACGGCGCCGACCACGCCGCCGCCGGCCTCGTCTTCGCCGGCGTCGCCGCGATCACCGTCCAGATCACCGCGCACGCCCGCGGCGCCTCCGGCATGGCGCTCGCGGTCATCGGCGTCGCCTACGTGCTGCGCGCCGCCGGCGACAGCGGCGAGAGCGGCGCCCTGTCCTGGCTCTCCCCGATCGGCTGGGTGCAGCGCACCCACGTCTACGTCGACGACGACTGGTGGCCGCTGCTGCTCTGCCTCGCCCTGGCCGTGGCCTGCGCGGCGACGGGGTTCGTGCTCTCCACCCGGCGCGACGTGGGCGCGGGGCTGCGCCCGGAGAAGCTGGGCAGCCCGGTCGCCTCCAACGCGCTGGGCACCCCCGTCGGCTTCGCGCTGCGGCTGCACCGCGGCATGCTCGTCGGCTTCGGCGCGGGCCTGTTCCTGATGGGCGCGATGTACGGCTCGATCCTGGGACAGGCCGAGGACATGCTGAAGGACATCGACGAGCTCCAGGAGGCCCTGGCACGCATCGGCGGCTCCAGCATGGCCGAGTCCTTCGCCTCCATGGTCATGGTGGTGATCACGGTGGTCGCCGCCGTGTACGTGGTGATGGCCGCTCTGCGGCCCCGCTCCGAGGAGACCGCGGGCCGCGCCGAGCCACTGCTCGCCACGGGGCTGTCGCGCGGCCGCTGGGTCGGTGGCCACCTGGCGGTGGCCATGGGCTGCGGCACGCTCGTCCTGCTGACGGCCGGCCTGGGCTTCGGCGTCGCGGGCGCCGCCTCCACCGGCGACGCCGTCCTGCTGCCCAAGCTGGTGGGCGCGGCCCTCGCCTACGCACCGGCCCTGTGGGTCACGGCCGGGGTGGCCGTCGTACTCTTCGGCTGGTTCCCGCGGGCGAGCGCGGCGGCCTGGATCGTGCCGGTGTACGCCTTCGTCGTCGGCTACCTCGGCCAGATCCTCCAGTTCCCGGACTGGATGAACAACCTGTCTCCCTTCGGCCACGTGCCCCGGCTCCCCGCCGCGGACATGGACTGGACGCCGCTGCTGGTACTGACCCTCGTCGCGGCCGGGCTGGTGTGGCTGGGGCTGGCGGGATTCCGCCGCCGGGACCTGGAGACGAAGTAGACCCGGCCGGGGTGATCAGGAAGCGACCAGGGGCGATCGCGGGTTGATCACGTCTCCACCATCAGTCCCTTCAGTCCCCGGATGACGAAGTTGGGCTTTCGCTCCGGCTCGGCGGCGAGCCGGAGCGCGGGCGCCCGCCGGAGCAGGGCCGCCATGGACGCGGCCAGTTCGATACGGGCCAGGGGCGCGCCGATGCAGTAGTGGACACCGGCGCTGAAGGAGACGTGCGGATTGTCGCGGCGGGTGAGGTCGAGGCGGTCCGGGGCGGTGAAGGCCGCCGGGTCGTGGTTGGCGGAGCCGAACAGCATCGCCACCTCCGCGCCGCGCGGGACGGTCGTGCCGTCGATCTCGATCTCGTCCAGCACCCAGCGCTCGAAGAGCTGGAGCGGGGTGTCGTAGCGGATCAGCTCCTCCACGGCGGAGGGGACCAGGGAGTGGTCCGCGCGCAGGGCGGCGAGCTGGCCCGGGTTGCGGAACAGCGCCCACCAGCCGTTGACCGTGGCGTTCACCGTGGCCTCGTGACCGGCGTTCAGGAGCAGGACGCAGGTCGAGATCATCTCCTGCTCGGTGAGCCGGTCGTCGTCCTCGTCGTGGGCCGCGATCAGGCCCGAGACCAGGTCGTCGCCCGGTTCCCTGCGGCGGGCCGCGATCAGTGCGCGCAGGTACTCCGAGAAGTCGACCGACGCGCGGACCGCCCTCGCCGCCGTCTCCTCGGACGGGTTCAGCTCGTACATCCCGCAGATCTCCGCCGACCAGGGGCGCAGCGGGGCCCGGTCCGACTCCGGGATGCCCAGCATCTCCGCGATCACGGCGACCGGGAGCGGTTCGGCCACGTCCCGCAGCAGGTCGCCGCCGCCGTCCGCGACCAGCCGGGACACCAGGTCGTCCGCCAGCCCGTGCACGTACGGCCTCAGCCGCTCCACCGTGCGCGGCGTGAACGCCTTCGACACCAGGCGCCGGATACGGGTGTGGTCCGGCGGCTCCAGGTCGAGCATCCCGTGGTCGTTGAGCGTGTGGAAGGGCTCCTGCTCCGGCGGGGGCGGGGTGCGGCCGAAGTCCTCGTGCGTGAAGCGGTGCTGGTAGGTCCGGCCGAGGCGGCGGTCGCGCAGCAGCGCCGACACGTCCGCGTGGTGCGGGACCAGCCACTGGTCGCTCGGCTCGTAGTAGAGCACGCGCCCCCGGGCCCGCAGCTCGGCGAAGGCGGGATACGGGTCGGCGACGAACGCCGGGTCCCACGGGTCGAATGCGGGATCGGGCACGGAGTCGGATACAGGGCCGGATGCGGGATCGGATGCAGCCGTCATGGACGGACAGTAGGACCTCGACCGGCCCTGTGCCCAGAGTCCCGCCCGCCCGCGTGCACGGGTCTTGACCTTGCGCCGCCGGAGCCTTAGCTTCCTTCACCAATGTTTCGGAAAGCGTTTCGAAACTTTCGGAGCACGTACGACGGAATGAGACTCCCGCATGAGAACCGTTCGTTTCGCCACCGTGGCCCTCGCCACCGCCGCCCTGACGCTGCCGCTCGTCGCGGGAACCGCCACGGCCGACCCGTCCTCCGGCCGGCACCCCGCCCCGCACTCCCACGCCAAGTTCGACCGGCTGCGCGAGGCCGCCCCCGACGGCTTCTACGTCGGCACCGCCGTGGCGGGCGGTGGCCACCATCTGGAGCAGGACTACCCGGACCCGTTCAGCTCGGACAAGAAGTACCGGAAGGTCCTCGAGCGCCAGTTCAACTCGGTGTCCCCCGAAAACCAGATGAAGTGGGAGTTCATCCACCCCGAGCGCGACCGGTACGACTTCGCGGCGGCGGACGCCATCGTCGACTTCGCCGAGCGCCACCGCCAGGTCGTACGCGGCCACACGCTGCTGTGGCACAGCCAGAACCCGCAGTGGCTGGAGCAGGGCGACTTCTCCGACGAGGAACTGCGCGCGATCCTGCGTGAGCACATCACCACCGTCGTCGGCCGCTACGCCGGCCGGATCCAGCAGTGGGACGTCGCGAACGAGATCTTCGACGACCAGGGCAAGCTCCGCACGCAGGACAACATCTGGATCCGCGAACTCGGCCCGGGCATCGTCGCGGACGCCTTCCGCTGGGTGCACGAGGCCGACCCGGAGGCGAAGCTGTTCTTCAACGACTACGGCGTCGAGAGCGTCAACGCCAAGAGCGACGCCTACTACGCCCTCACCCAGGACCTGCTCCGGCAGGGCGTGCCGGTGGACGGCTTCTCCGTACAGGCGCACCTGAGCACGCGGTACGGCTTCCCTGGGGACCTGGAGACGAACCTCGAGCGCTTCGACGCGCTGGGCCTGGAGACCGCCGTCACCGAGCTGGACGTACGGATGGACGTGCCGGCCGGCGGTGAGCCCACCGCCGCGCAGCAGAAGCAGCAGGCCGACTACTACCAGCGGGCCCTGTCGGCGTGCCTGGCCGTCGAGGACTGCAACTCGTTCACGATCTGGGGCTTCACCGACAAGTACTCATGGGTGCCGGTGTTCTTCGAGGGCGAGGGCCACGCGACGGTCATGACCGACGACTTCGACCGCAAGCCCGCCTTCCACGCCCTGCGGCACACCTTGAAGGCGGCGGCCCACAAGCACTGACGCCCGCCTGTCCGCCGGGTCCACCGTGTCCGTCGCGAGGCCGTCGCCCCACACCCCGCGGCGGGCTCGGCCCTCTCACTCACTCCCCTTGCCGGGAGCGTTGCTTGACGTTCTCGATGAAGACGGCGAAGGAGGGCGCGGACACGGAGAGGGTGGCGCGGGCGGGGGCCTTGGAGTCGCGGACGGCTATGTGGGTGGGAAGGGCGGCGATCTCGACACAGGTATTGCCTTCGCCGCCGCCGGAGTAGCTGGACTTCCGCCAGTACATAGCCTCTCTCGTCGCTCACCTCACAGTCACTTCTTCAAAGCGACGATGAAGGCCATGAAGGACGGGATGGGGATGGAAAGGGTAGCGCGGGCGGGCGCCTTGGAGTCGCGGACGGCTACGTGGGTGAGAAGCGGGGCGATCTCGACGCAGGCATCGCCGTCGCCGCCCCCGGAGTGGCTGGACTTCTGCCAGTGCATTACAGCTCCTTCATCAGCCGATGAATCAAGTCTCGCGATGCAGTGGAGTCCAGCGACGCCGCGCGCACTCTCCTGTAAAGCGAACGTAGTTGCTCCAGCTGAGGCTGCGCATCGATGTACGTGGCCCCAGTCGGAGCGTCCCGAAGCGCTGTGTCCAACTGAGGTACTGGGCCACCCAGGTACAGCATGGAAGCCCCGGCTCCGGCAAAGCCTTCGCGATCGATCGGCACGACCCGCACAGTGGCTTGCCTCGCCTCAATCCTGTTGAGCACAACGCATAGTTGAGTATGTGATGCCCGGCGATCGGCCACATGAACACGCAGGGCGAACTCATGC
The DNA here is from genome assembly GCF_039539045.1 of Streptomyces marokkonensis. Taxonomy (NCBI): domain Bacteria; kingdom Bacillati; phylum Actinomycetota; class Actinomycetes; order Kitasatosporales; family Streptomycetaceae; genus Streptomyces; species Streptomyces marokkonensis. The sequence continues at coordinate 41,131 of NZ_BAABCQ010000024.1, read as the reverse complement.
ACGATCGTCTCGTAAAGAGTCGGAGTCTCCCGCTCAATGACAGCTTGGCGTTTCATCCGGTGCGCCACACGCAGAGCCACTTCGTCCTCGGACAGCTCGGGCCGCGTGTAGGTGAACACCGAGCGCGCATAGTCGGCAGTCTGCAGCAGCCCGGGGACGTAGTGGATCACGATCTCTCGCAGGAACGCCGCATGGTGCTCGGCCTCGGCGCCATCCAGGAACACCGGCGGGAGCACGCCTCGATACTCCTCCCACCATCCCCTCGAGCGGTCGGTCGCCATCGCGACAAGCGCCTCGATCAACGCCTCGTCTGTGCAGGCGTAATTGGCCGCGAGTCTGCGCACGCGCTTGGCGCTCACGCCCACCGTGCCGGACTCGATTTGGCTCATCTGGACAGCATCGGCCTCCAGCAGTTCTGCGGCCTCCCGAGCCGTCATACCCGTCGCCTCACGCAGTTTGCGCAGCTCAGCGCCCAATCTCACCCTTCGAGCAGTGAGCTGTCTTTTCGGCGGCAACCGGTGCCTCCTCGCTCCAACTTCCCAGCGGGCATCCCTCGTTCGAGCGTCAGAATACGGCAACGGTTGCACTTTCCTAAGGCTAGGAAATACCGTCAGTGACGCGACGCACACGCTGCGAGGCGCCGGGGCACCGGAAGCGCACCGCTCCGTCCTGTCATGACGGCTGCGGCATCGACACCGCCCGGCGGCAGCGACACCCCTCCCTCACGAACGGAGTCGACGCATGCCCGAAGACACTTCCTGGGAGTACTCCCTGCACATCCCGAACGACCCCCGTGCCGTCACCGTCAGTCGCCGCACCCTCCGCCTGATCCTGACCATGCACGGACTGATCGGCCTCGTCGACGTCGCCGAGTTGCTCGCGGCGGAGCTGATCGGCAACGCCGTACTGCACACCAAGGGTCCTGCGGCGCTGCGCGTGCGGTGGTCGGCCGGGGTGCTGCGGATCGGCGCGTGGGACGCGGACCCCGAACCTCCGGACGTTCCCGCCCGGCTGGCGGGCGTGGGCGACGAGGAGAGCGGCCGGGGGCTCGCCCTGGTCCGGGCCTGTTCCGACCCGTGGGGCTGGCAGCCGCTCTCCCGGTTCGGGAACCGGGGCAAGTACGTGTGGTGCGAGCTCGGCGCCCCTCAGCCCGGCGTCACCAGCCGGGCCTCGTAGGCGAAGACCGCCGCCTGGGTGCGGTCGCGCAGGCCCAGCTTCACCAGGACCCGGCTGACGTGTGTCTTGATCGTCGACTCGGCGACCACGAGGCGCTCGGCGATCTCCGAGTTGGACAGGCCCTGCGCGATGAGGACCAGAACCTCCGTCTCCCGCTCGGTCAGGTCGCCGTACGCACCCTGCGCGGGGGACATCAGGCGCGGGCCGTCGGACAGCTTCGAGAACTCGGTGATCAGACGCTTGGTGACCGAGGGGGCGAGGAGGGCCTCGCCGGCGGCCACGACCCGGACGCCGTCGGCGAGCTGGCGGGCCGAGGCGTCCTTGAGGAGGAAGCCGGAGGCGCCCGCGCGCAGCGCCTGGTACACGTACTCGTCGAGGTCGAAGGTGGTGAGGACGAGGACCTTCGCCGCGCCGTCCGCCGCGACGATCTCCCGCGTCGCCTCGATGCCGTTCAGCTCCGGCATGCGGATGTCCATCAGGACGACGTCCGGGGCCAGCTCCCGGACCTTCGCCACAGCCTCCCGGCCGTTGACCGCCTCGCCGGCGACCTCGATGCCCGGCATCGCGTTCAACAGGACCGAGAAGCCCTCGCGCACCATCATCTGGTCGTCGGCGATCAGGACGCGGATCGCGCGGTCGGTCATGCTTCCCCTTCGGTCTGCGCGCGGAAGGGCAGGAACACCGCCACCTCGTAACCCCCGTCATCGGTGGGGCCCGCCGTCATCTCGCCGTCCAGCATCGATACGCGCTCGCGCATGCCGGTGATGCCGTGCCCGGCGCCGGGCGAGGGCTTAACCAGGGAGGTCTGGGGTATCGAGCCGTTCACGATGCGAAGGCCCAGGCCGCCCAGCACGTAGGAGACCTCGACGCGGGCGGTCGCGCCGGGCGCGTGCCGCAGCGAGTTGCTCAGTGCTTCCTGCACGATCCGGTACGCCGACAGCTCCACACCCGGCGACAGCTCGCGCACCGCACCGGTCACCGTCTTGTCCACGCTCAGGCCGGCGTCGCGCACGTTGGCCAGCAGGGCGTCGAGGTCGGCGAGGGTGGGCTGCGGGGCGTCCGGGGCCTCGTAGTCCTCGGCGCGGACGACTCCGAGGACACGACGCAGCTCGGTGAGGGCTGCCACCGCGTTCTCCCGGATGGTGGCGAAGGCGCGCTCCAGCTCCTCCGGGGGATTCTCCACCCGGTAAGGCGCGGCCTCCGCCTGGATGGCGACCACCGACATGTGGTGGGCGACCACGTCGTGCAGCTCGCGGGCGATGGTGGTGCGCTCCTCCAGCAGGGTGCGCCGGGACCGCTCGTGCGCGGTGACCGTCTGCTGGGCCGTCACCTCCTGCCGCGCCTCGCGGCGAACGTGGAGGACCGCGACCATCAGCAGGGCCAGGGCGGAGAGCAGCAGCATGGGCGCGGAGGTGTTGTACTCGCCGTCGCCGATCACGGTCTCCGCGAAGAGGGCGTAGGCGGCGGTGAGGGCCCACATCCACGCGGCCGTGCGGGGCCGGGTACGTATCGCCACGACCACCAGCACCGTCAGGTGGCAGATGAAGACGCCGGGCTGCCACGGCCACTCGCCCAGGCGGCCGTCCAGCAACGCGACCAGCGGTGTCGCCGCCATCGACATCCAGAAGGCGCCGACCGGCCGGACCAGCGTGGCCATCACGGGTGCCGCGCACACCAGCCCGCTCAGCAGAGCCATCGGCCCGTCCATGCTGCCCCCGGCGGAACCGCCGAACATCGCGATCAGGGCGAGGGCCACCACCACCGCCTGCGGCAGGCGGGCGGCGTACCACCGCCGCTTGTCGGAGAGCCGCCGGGTCAGTCGGCCCTCCGTCCCCATGAGCGGCAGCGGACGGTAGGCGAAAGCGTCGTGGAAGAGGTCCTGGCGCAGCCCGCTCAGGACATCCATGGCCAGCCGGAACTCGGGGCTGCGCTCGCCGTCCCCGGAAGGGGCGGTCCGCGTCTGGGTCATCTCGGTCACGTTCGCAACGGTAGGCGTCCCCAAGTACCGCGGTCGTCCCCAGCGAGAGGGGTTCTTCGGTATCCGTCTCAGGTACTACGCACCCACCCCGCTCAGTACCCGGAGGGCCGCACCAGCCCCGACTCGTACGCGAACACCGCCGCCTGCGTCCGGTCCCTGAGCCCCAGCTTCACCAGGATCCGGCCGACATGTGTCTTCACCGTCTGCTCAGCGACCACCAGGCGCTGAGCGATCTCCGCGTTCGACAGGCCCTGCGCGATCAGGGCGAGCACCTCGGTCTCCCGCTCGGTCAGATCGCCGACACGCTCCTTCAGCGGCGCGCGCGGCCGGTCGTCCAGCCGGGAGAACTCGGCGATCAGCCGCCGCGTGACGCCCGGCGCGAGCAACGCGTCCCCGTCCGCCACCACCCGGACCGCCTCGGCGAGCTGGTCGGCGGAGGCGTCCTTCAGCAGGAACCCGGACGCGCCGGCCCGCAGCGCCTCGTACACGTACTCGTCGAGGTCGAAGGTGGTCAGCACCAGCACCCTGATCTGCGGGGTCGTTCCGGTGATGCGGCGGGTGGCCTCGATGCCGCCCAGCTCGGGCATGCGAATGTCCATCAGGACGACGTCCGGGGCGAGTTCGGCGACCTTGGCCACGGCGTCCAGGCCGTCCACCGCCTGCCCGATCACCTCGATGCCGGGCTGGGTGTTGAGCAGCACGGTGAAACCCTGCCGGACCATCTGCTGGTCGTCGGCGATCAGCACGCGGATCACGCGGCCGTTGCTGCTGGTCGTCATCGGGCGTCGTCCTCGGTGGAGTCGTGGGCGGGATGGTCGGGTGGAGCATGGTCGGGGGCGGAGTCGTGGGGAGGAAGGCCGGGGCCGTCGGTCGGCAGGAACGCCGCCACCTGGTAGCCGCCATCGGGCAACGAGTGCACCGTCAGCGAGCCGTCGAGCATCGCCACCCGCTCCTGCATGCCGAGCAGCCCGTGCCCCGCTCCGTGCGACGGTGCCGGGGCCCGCGTCGGACGGGTGTTGGTCACGTCCACGCGCAGCCCGATCGGAAGATGCGTGAGGTGGACCCGGGCGGTCGCGCCGGGCGCGTGCCGCAGGACGTTGCTCAGGGCCTCCTGCACGATCCGGTACGCCGACAGCTCCACACCGGGCGGCAGGGGTCTGCGCGACCCGCTCGTCTCGGTGGTGACGGTCAGCCCGGCGGCCCGAGTGTTCTCCACCAGCGCGTCGAGCCGGTCGAGGGTGGGCTGCGGGGCGTGCGGGGCGGCGTCGCCCCCGTCGGGCGTCTCCAGTGGGCCGGGGTGCTCGGAGCGCAGCACGCCCAGCACCCGGCGCAGCTCGGTGAGGGCCTCCAGCGCGTTCTGCCGGATGCCCGCGAGGTTCTCCTTCAGCTCGTCCGGCGGGTTCTCCACGAGGAGGGGGGCGACCTGGGCCTGGATGGAGATCACCGACATGTGGTGGGCGACCACGTCGTGCAACTCGCGCGCGATGCGGCCGCGCTCCTCCAGCAGGGTGCGCCGGGCTCTCTCCTCGGCGGTGAGCGAGGTCTGCTCCGCGAGCTCCGTCCGGGCCTCGCGGCGTCCGCGCAGGGCGGTTCCGAGCACCACGAAGACCGAGAAGAGGATGACGGCGAGCTGGCCGGTCGGCTGGTAGTTCACCCCGCCCACCAGGCCCTGCACGGCGTAGGTGGCGAGCGCGGTCAGACCCAGTGCCTCCGCGGACACTCGGGTACGGACCCGCAGAGCGAGCAGTAGCAGGACGAACAGGTGCCCGATGACCCCGGCGACCGTCCAGGCCCAGGTGAACTTGTAGCCGTCCACGACCATCTCGGCCCGCACCGCGAAGGCCCCCACCAGCATGGCCGCCATGGACAGCCACCACGCCGGGATCGGCCGCCACAGCGCCAGCACCATGGCGCCGGCCTGGCCGAGGGCGATCAGGAAGGCGAACCCGGGGTCGACTCCGCCGTTGTCGTTGAGCTGAGCCGCGTCGCCGAGCAGCACGCCGAGGGCGGCCAGACAGACGACTCCGTGCGGGAGCCAGAGAAGCCACACCGAAGGCGGCAGCGGGTCCGCCCGCCAGGTCCACAAGTCGTCGTGCAGCACCCGCAACACGCGCTCGACCCGGCCTCCGATACTCATCTGCCGGTTCCCCCGTCGCTTCACACGGCCCACCCTAGACATGACGTGCACCCGCCGCCCCCGTCCGACCCGGCGGACGATGCGCCCGGACGACCCGGGAGCGGCGTCGGCCGCCACCGCGCTCGAAGGAGCGAAAGGCGGCCCAACAACCGGCCAGGACCAGCGCGAACGCCGGAAGCCACGCGAGCCGGGCCGCGACCCAGCCCAGGCCGTCGGGGAACGTGTGCAGGCCGGGCAGACGGCCCGCGAGAAGGCCGGTGGCCGTGGTCGCCATCAACGCGGTCTGGTGCCACAGGAAGATCGTCATCGCTGAGAGGTTGACCAGCGCGACCACTGCCCACGCCATGGGCCGCCGCATCGCACGGCCCAACCACTCGCGCAGCAGCAGCGCCAGCCCGCACTGCGCCAGGCCGAAGGTGACGGCGGCCAGCGTCGGCGGGTTGAGGTTCGATATGTCGGCGCCGGGGACGCCGACCATCGACGCCGGATAGCCCGCCCAGGCGACGAGGGCCACGGTCGCCGCCGTACCGCCGGTGAGCAGGAACCGGCCCGCGCGGCGATGGTCCAGTTCGCCGCGGGTCCAGGCGGCGCCGAGGGTGTAGGGGACCAGCCAGCCGGCGGCGAGGTTGATCCAGCCGAGCCAGGAGGGGGCGCCGAAGCCGAAGCGCAGCAGGTCCGCATGGAGGACGACGACCAGCGGCCACAGCGGGTGCAGCCGGGCCAGGAGTGGGGTCGCCGCGGTCAGCGCGGCGAAGACGAGGAGGAACCACAGCGGGGACAGGGCCAGCTTCAGCAGGGTGTGGACGGTCACGAACTCCGCGCCCGTCAGGAGCAGCAGCGCCGCCGTCACCGTCCACAGGGTGAGGACGGCCGCGACCGGCCGGAACAGGCGGGACAGCCGGGCGGACAGCCAGCGGCCGTAGGACGTGCCGCGGGCTCTGGCCGACGCGTAGCTGCGGGTGGCGACGTGACCGCCGACCAGGAAGAACACGGCGAGGGTCTGGAAGACCCAGGAGACCGGGGAGAACCAGGGCATGTCCTGCAACGGGCTGGCCGCGTGCAGGCTGTTGCCGTCGGCGACCAGGGCCGTCACCAGCCAGTGGCCGAGGACCACGCCGAGGATGGCGAAGGCGCGCAGGGCATCGACGGCCCGGTCCCGCGACGCGGGCGTGGCGGCGTCGATCCGGGCGGCGGCACGGCGCAGCCCTTGCCTGTCGGTGGCGCGGCTCAGCCCTTGCTTGATGGCTGCACGGCGTAGCTCCTGGCTGGGGGTTGCACGGCGCAGTCTCTTACGGTCGGCGGGGCCGTGCCCCCGGTCCGGGGCGGTGTGCGGAGAAGTCGGTCGTGTGGATCGGGTCGCGTCAGTCATGGGTCACCTCCGTGACCTCGCCCAGGGCGATCCGGGCCAGGTTCGTCAGGGATACGGAGCCGGTGTCGAAGTAGTCGCTGTGGCCGCCGTCGCCGGCCGCGAAGACCCGGGCGCCGAAGTCCGGCGAGAGGGGGTCGGTGCCGAAGCCGACGGTGGTGCCGAAGAGGTCGGCGCTGAGGTGCGGCACGTGCTCCACCCAGTCGTCGGCGCCCCGCGCCGCCCAGACCCGGGCGCCCGTGTGCAGACCTGCGGCGGAGTCGCCGCCGGTGCCGGGGCTGCCGACCAGGGCTATGTCGGTGGCGTCCAGTCCGTCGGCGGCGCGGGCGCACACGACGGAGCCGTAGGAGTGGCAGAGCAGGGCGACACGGGCGGTGGGACCGGCGATCCCGTGCAAGGTGTCGACCAGGGCGCGCAGCTTCGGGGCGGCCCGGTCGGCGCGGCCGGTGGTGGCGACCGTGGCGCTGACGGTGCCCGGTGTCTCGTAGCCCAGCCAGGCCACGACCGCGGTGCTCGTGCCCTCGGGCGCTTCCTCGGCGAGCTGCCGGTGCAGGGAGAGGGCGGCGGCACGGAACCGGCCGTACGTGTCGAGGTTCGTGTCGGAGCCCGGGACCAGGACGGCGACGCGGTCCGCGTGGGCCAGGTCACCGAAGATTTCCGTGGCCAGTCCGGCGCCACGGCCGTCGAAGGCGAGCAGGCGCCGGGACGGGTCGGCCATCGAGCGGTCCGCCGCCGCGCGGTGCCGGTCACCGTGGGCGGCGGCCATCCGGGACGCCTCGGCGGCGTTGGCCCGGTTGGCGGCGTACGCCTCGTCCAGCGTGCCCGCCGTCGGGACGGCGAGCGCGGCGGGGGCCGGAGCGGGGATCTCGGGACGCGCGGCGCCGGAGAGAGGAAGAACCACGGCACCACAGATGAGCGCGGCGAGGACAGTGCGACGCACTCTGTTCACGCGCCGCCGCCAACGTACCGCCGTCCCGGACGCCATGGCCTCTCCCCTCCGGCTCGCCCGACCATCGGGCGTGCCTGTAAGGGAAGTTATGAGTCGCGCCGGGTAACCCGCGTCCCGCCAGGGGACTCACCTGCGGGGTAGCTCTCAGGTACTACGGGTACGCCCCTGACACGGTCAGGAAACCCGCACATGGCTCATCTGAGCGGGCCGAGGACAGAACAAGGGAAAAGTTCGCGGATTCCTGCACCACACCCTCCCCCGCCCCCACGCTCACCAAGCCAGCTGCGCGATCTCCTCCGCGACCACCGCGCACGCGTCCGCAGCCGGGTCGATCAGCGGGTAGTGGCCGACATCCTCCAGCAGCGTCACGCCCACCACCTCTCCGGCCTTCGCCGCCGCGTCGGCATACGCCTCGGCGACCGCCTGCGGGACATCCACGTCGTCACGGCCCTGGACCAGGGTCGTCGCGATGCCGGTGGGCAGCAGCAGGGCCGGGTCGGCGTAAGGCCTACGCTCCGCGAACAGCTCCGCACCGCCCAGGAACTGCCGCGCCGCACCGCCGCACACGTCGAGCTTGTCGGCGACCCCGAAGTCCGCGATCGGCGCGAGGGCGACGACACCACGCAGGGGCGCTGGGCGGTCGGTACGCCAGGGTGCGTCGGCGGGCAGCAGGTGCCGGGCGGCCGCCCACAGGGCGAGGTGACCGCCGGCCGAGTGGCCGGCGAGCACGACCCGGCGCGCGTCGGCACCGGGGAGGTACTGCCGCACCAGGGCCGGCAGCGCGTCCAACGCGGCGGCCACGTCGTCGAAGGTGTCGGGCCAGCGCCCCGCGACAGGTCCTTCTCCCGCCACGTCCGCCTCCCCGCCCTGCCCGACGCCTTCCGTGCCACGCCGGTACTCCACACTGGCCACGGCGAGGCCCCGGTGGGCCAGGAAGCCGGCGAACGGGCTGACATGACGACGGTCGTACGGTGCTCGCCAGGAGCCTCCGTGCAGAACCACCACCACGGGAGCGGCACCGCCCGGGCCCCCGCCTCCGTGCGGGGCGTAGAAGTCGATCACCTGGTCGGGGTGGTCGCCGTACACAGCGGTGCTGTCGGGATCGACCGCCGGGTGCGAAAAGGCCGACTCCTCCTCCGCGGCGCCCCTCGCGGCAGCGGTGCCCGGTTCTGCTGCGGCGTCCGGCATGCTCAACCTCTCAGCGGCGAAACGGTGTTGGCGGACCAGGCAAAGGAAACCGGCCGTTGGCGGGACGCTATCAGGCCGGTGACGTGCCCGGACATGGGGATATGACGCTGGGTGAGGGCAGCCGGTCCAGCGGACGCCGGGACTACCCCATGAACTCGGGCCGCTCGTACGGCGTCCACCAGGCGGTCAGTCCCCACACCCCCAACCCGAGCGCGGCCACCGCCACGAGCGCCGCGGCCCACGCCCGGTCCAGCAGGCGCAGGCCCAGCATCCACGCGACGGCCGGCACGAGCGCGCCACCGAGGGCGACGAGCGGCAGGTCGACGTACAGCACGCTGAGATCGCGGTGCTGGTCCTCGAAGCCGCCGGTGACGCTGACACGGGCGAGCGGTGCCCAGGCGAGCAGCGCGGTCGTGGCGCCGGCCACGCCGGCGACGAGGCATCCGGCGCAGCCACGGGTCCGGTCGTTCACATGATCCACACCCACGTTCACGCGCCGGAGCCCGCAGCGGTTCCTCAGGCCCGCTCCATCCCCCTCAGCCGCCCGTCACACCAGCGTCGTGGCCAGCACGCGCGCCGCCCGCTCCACGTCCGCGAAGCCGACGTACAGCGGGGTGAAGCCGAAGCGCAGGACGTCCGGGGAGCGGAAGTCCCCGACCACACCGCCCGTGATCAGCCTCTTCATGACGTCACCGGCGTCGTCACAGCGCAGGGCGACCTGGCTGCCCCGCTCGGCGTGCGCCGCCGGAGTCAGGGACTCCACCCGGCCGTCCGGGACGTACTCCCCGACACAGCGCAGGAAGAAGTCGGTCAGCGCCAGGGACTTGACCCGCACCGCCTCCACCGACACCCCGTCCCACACCTCCAGCGCCGCCTCCAGGGCGAGCAGCGAGAGGATGTCCGGCGTGCCGACCCGGCCCCGCAGCGCACCGGACGCCGGGGCGTACGCGGGCCGCATGCCGAAGGGCTCGGCGTGCGAGTTCCAGCCCGGCAGCGGGGAGTCGAAGCGGTCCTGAAGGCCGCGGCGCACGTACAGGAACGCGGGCGAACCGGGGCCGCCGTTGAGGTACTTGTAGGTGCAGCCGACCGCCAGGTCGACGCCGTGCTCGTCGAGGCCTACCGGCAGCGCGCCCGCGCTGTGGCACAGGTCCCAGACGACGTACGCCCCCGCCCCGCGCACCGCGGCCGTGAGCGCGGGCAGGTCGTGCAGCCGGCCCGTGCGGTAGTCGACGTGATTGAGCAGGACGGCGGCGGTGCGGTCGCCGAGCGCCGACGGCAGCTCGGCGGGGGTCACGGGGCGCAGGGAACAGCCCGTCATCCGGGCCGCCGACTCGGCGATGTACCCGTCCGTCGGGAAGGTGGCGGAGTCGACGAGGATCTCGTCCCGGCCCGCGCCGTCACCCTTCCCCCGGCCCGCGCCGTTCTCCCGGACGGCGCCATGCGCACGGCCCGCACCGTCGTCCTCCCCCGCCATGCGTACCGCCGCGACGAGCGCCTTGAACACGTTGACGCTGGTCGAGTCGCCCACCACGATCTGCCCGGCCGCCGCCCCGACCAGCGGGGCGATCCGGTCGCCGATCCGCTCGGGCGCCGTCCACCAGCCGCTCTCCTCCCACGACCGGATGCGCAGCTCGCCCCACTGGCGGCGTACGACGTCCTCCACGCGCGCGGGGACACCGGCCGGCAGGGCACCGAGCGAGTTGCCGTCCAGATAGACGACGTCGTCCAGGACGAACCGGTCACGCAGGGCCGACAGCTCGTCGGCGGCGTCCAGCTTCGCGGCCTCGGCCGCCAGTGCGAGAAGTTCAGACATACGACCGCGCCGTCCACAGCTCGGGGAACACATTGCCGCGGGCCCGCTTCTCCAGCCAGGCCACCCCGGCGGAGCCGCCCGTACCGGTCTTGGAGCCCATCGCGCGGCGGGTGGCGACCAGGTGGTCGTTGCGCCAGCGCCAGACCAGCTCGGCGACGTCGGTGAGCGCCTCGCCGAGGCGGGCCAGCTCGCCGTTCTGGTCGCCCGCGTAGACGGCCGTCCAGGCGGCCTCCACCTCGGGCGCCGCCTCGTACTTCCGGGTGACGTCGCGCCGAAGGACGGCGTCCGGGATGTCGTACCCGTGCCGGGCGAGCAGCCGGACGACCTCGTCGTACAGGCTCGGCTCGTGCAGCGCCTTCTCCAGCTCCGCGTGGACACGCGGGGAGCCGCGGTGCGGGACGAGCATGGACGCGGACTTGTCGCCGAGCAGGAATTCCAGGCGGCGGTACATCGCCGACTGGAAGCCGGACCCCTCGCCGAGGGAGCCGCGGTACGAGTTGAACTGGGCGGGCGTGAGGCCGGCCAGCGGCGTCCAGGAGGCGTTCAGCGCCTCCAGCTCCCGCACCGAGCGCTTCAGCGCGTCGGTCGCCACCTGGATCCGGTCCTCGCGCAGGGCGCCGGCGGCCGTCTCCCACTCGTGGACGATGACGGTGAACCACAGCTCCATGACCTGGGTCGTGACCAGGAAGACCATCTCTCCGGGATCGTCGGAGAGGGTGTGCTGGAGGTGGGTGAGCACGTCCGCCTTGACGTAGTCCTCGTACGGCGTGCTGCCCTCGAAGTCGAGATTCGGGGCTTCGTGGGACATCGCTGTCTCCTGATGTGCACTTCGGGTAGCGGTCCGCCCTGCCGTTACCGACACGGGGCCCCGGTCCCCAACGTCATCCTCCGCAATCGTCGCAGGAAACCGCAAGGCCCGCCTGCGCACGGCAGACGGGCCGGGGAGCGTGCGGTGTCCGGTCCGGGGTCAGCCCAGTACCTCGGCCGCCGCCGGCGAGGAGTCCTTCAGGAACTGGCTGCAGCGCTCGTACTCCTCCTTCTCGCCGATCGCCTGGGCGGCGCGGGCGAGGGCGTGCAGGGCGCGCAGGAAACCGCGGTTCGGCTCGTGCTCCCAGGGCACCGGGCCGTGCCCCTTCCAGCCGCTGCGGCGCAGGGAGTCCAGGCCGCGGTGGTAGCCGGTACGGGCGTACGCGTACGACTCCACCACGCCGCCCCGCTCGAACGCTTCGTCGGCCAGCTGTGCCCAGGCCAGCGAGGACGTCGGGTACTTCGCGGCGACGTCGGCGGGCGAGGTCCCGCCCGCCAGCAGCTCGCGCGGCCCCGGGTCGTCGGGGAGGTGGGTCGGGGGCGGTCCCCCGAGAAGGTTCTCGTGAATGGCCATGGGCACAAGTCTGCGTCATGCCGGCGGCATACGTACGCGGGCCCGGCACCTCAGGAGAATCCTGAGGTGCCGGGCCCGGCGCGAACGGCATGGCGCGGACGGCGCACGGCGATCGTCACCTGTTCCGCGGTGACCCGTGCCTGTTCCACGGTGACCGTATTTGTCCCGCGGTGACCGTTACTTGATCTTCTGGCCCGCCGAGCGCAGGTGGCCGCAGGCCTCGAGGACGCGCGCGGCCATGCCGGCCTCGGCCAGCTTGCCCCAGGTGCGCGGGTCGTAGGTCTTCTTGTTGCCGACCTCGCCGTCGACCTTCAGGACACCGTCGTAGTTGCTGAACATGTGGTCGGCGACCGGACGCGTGAAGGCGTACTGGGTGTCCGTGTCGATGTTCATCTTGACCACACCGTTCTCCAGGGCGGTCGCGATCTCCTCGGCGGAGGAGCCGGAACCGCCGTGGAAGACGAAGTCGAACGGCTTGCTGCCGGCCGGCTGACCGTACTTCGCGGCGATGCCCTCGTTCAGCTCCTTGAGCAGCTCGGGGCGGAGTACGACGTTGCCCGGCTTGTACACGCCGTGCACGTTGCCGAAGGACGCGGCGAGCAGGTAGCGGCCCTTCTCGCCCAGGCCCAGGGCCTCGACGGTGCGGACCGCGTCGTCGACCGTCGTGTAGAGGGAGTCGTTGATCTCGTGGGTGACGCCGTCCTCCTCGCCACCGGTCGGGGTGATCTCGACCTCGAGGATGATCCTGGCGGCGCGGGCGCGCTCCAGCAGCTCCTGGGCGATGGAGAGGTTGTCGGCCAGCGTCTCGGCCGAGCCGTCCCACATGTGGGACTGGAACAGCGGGTTGCGGCCGGCCTTGACTCGCTCCTCGGAGACGGCCAGCAGCGGACGCACGTACCCGTCGAGCTTGTCCTTCGGGCAGTGGTCCGTGTGCAGGGCGACGGTGACGTCGTACTTCTCGGCCACGATGTGCGCGAACTCGGCGAGGGCGACGGCGCCGGTCACCATGTCCTTGCTGTGCTGGCCGCCCAGGAACTCGGCACCGCCGGTGGAGATCTGGACGATGCCGTCGCTCTCCGCCTCCGCGAAACCGCGCAGGGCGGCGTGCAGCGTCTGGGAAGAGGTCACGTTGATGGCCGGGTAGGCGAACTTTCCTGCCTTCGCCCGGTCCAGCATCTCGTTGTAGACCTCGGGAGTTGCGATGGGCATGTCCGCTCCTTGTATGTGCGGGGGGCGCGATTGGTGCTTACGGCCCTGACCTAGACCTGGGGGGCGACGTCATCGTCGGCCCCATCCTTCCAGACGACGCGGGATACTCCGAGCGGACGTCCGTCCCGGCCCCCGGGGACCGCCTCAGTCCAGGCCCAGCTCGTCCTTGTCGTACGCGTACCGGTACGGCACCCCGGCACCCTCCTGGATCTTCTCGGCGGCGCCCGTCGCCCGGTCGACGATCGTCGCCACGGCCACGACCTGGGCACCGGCCTCGCGCACGGCCTCGACGGCGGCGAGCGGGGAGCCGCCGGTGGTGGAGGTGTCCTCGACGACCAGGACGCGGCGGCCCCTGATGTCCGGACCCTCGACGCGCCGCTGCAGGCCGTGCGCCTTGGCGGCCTTGCGGACGACGAAGGCGTCCAGCCTGCGCCCCCGCGCGGCGGCCGCGTGCAGCATGCTCGCGGCGACCGGGTCGGCGCCCATGGTCAGCCCGCCGACCGCGTCGAAGTCCAGGTCGGCGGTCAGGTCCAGCAGCACCTGCCCGACCAGCGGCGCGGCCTCGCCGTCCAGGGTGATGCGGCGCAGGTCGACGTAGTAGTCGGCCTCGAGACCCGAGGAGAGGGTCACCTTGCCGTGCACCACGGCCTTGTCCTTGATCTGCTGCAGCAGCGCCGCGCGTACTTCCGTCATGTACGTCAGCTTAAAGGCGGCGCCAGCTCCAGGTCGTCGTGGCCTCCAGCGGCTCCAGGGGCGTGACCAGGCGCGGGAGGGTGTTCAGGCCGTTGGGCGGGCCGGTCTGCGGCTCCACGCAGACGGCGGCCGCCTGCTCGTCGTAGACCACGGCCCACTGCTCCCGGCTGGTCACCCTCAGTTCCAGGCGCTCGGGCCAGGTGAGGGTGACGTCGACACCGTCCGGCATGCCGAAGCAGTCGTCCCAGGGGCCCGGCTTCGGGTCGACGCGGTTGCCGGTGGGCAGGTGGTCGTCGCCGCGCTCCTCCTGCCAGGCGGGGTCGAAGGCGATCGTCACACCCGCGGCGTCCCCGCCCTTCCGGCCGTCCTCGCCGTCCTCGCCGTCCTCGCCGTCCTCGCCGCCGAGGGTTCGGTTGAACCACGGGTGCCAGCCGATCTGCGCCGGGAAGGACGAGTCGTACGTCTCCACGGACATGGACAGCGTCAGCCCGTCCTCGGCGAGCGCGATCACCTGGGTGACGCGGCCGGAGTAGGGCCAGGGGTCGGTGAGGTCGTACGTGATGACGGCCTCGTTCCCGGTGACGCGGGCGGTGCGCCAGGCGGCGTCGCGGGCGGTGCCGTGGATGGCGTGCGGCGGGGAGTTGAGCGGCATCTGGTGGACGAGGGCCCCGTCCCGGAAGCGGCCCTCGCGGATCCGGCCGCACCAGGGCACCATCGGGAAGCAGCCGTATCGCTCGCCCTGACGCAGCAGTTCCGTGCCGCCGACGCGCAGCCCGCCGATCCGGCCGCCGTTGCCCGGCAGCACGGTCGCCTCCGCGTCACCCGCGGTCAGCGTGATGGGTTCGTTACTCACGCCATGACCCTACTGGGGTGATCAAGGCCGCCCCACCCGGCCGGGTGCGAAGACGGTCGGTCCGACGGCTGCCCGACGCTGCTCAGCGGCGTCTGCGCAGCGCGCGGCCCAGCACGATCGCCGACGCCACGATCAGCGCCGCCGCGGGGGCGGCCCAGCGCAGAGGGGCACCGATCCCGCCCGCCTGGGGCGCGGGGACAGGGGCGTACCGGCCGCGCGGCGGGGCGTGGTCCACCTCCTCGGCACTGCGGCCGATCATCGTGCGGCGCGCGTGCGCGGCCTCGGCGGGCGGCTCGGGGGCTTGGGGGACTTCGGGAGCTTCGGGGACTTCGGGGGCTTCGGGGACTTCGGGGGCTTCGGCAGCGGCGGGGACTTCGGGGGCTGCCGGGGCGCTCGGGGCCGTAGGGGCACCCGGCTCGTCCCCGACGTCCTCGTCCGGGTCCGTGAGGGAGGGCGGCGGGACCTCGGTGTCGAAGACCGAGGTGTGCTGCGGCTCCGCTTCCACGGCGGGCCGTTCCTCCGGCTCCTCCGCCGCCGTGCCCAGGTTCTCCCCGAACCGGGTGAGCAGCCGGGCCGCGGCCGACGCCACCGACTCATCCGGCAGCTCCGTGACGCGCCCGCCGGCGGTGGCCGACCCGGTGAACGCGAGGGTGGAACCGCCCTCGGCTTCCCGCACGCGCAGGGTGAGGGCGAGCGTGACCGTGCCGGTGCCGCGCGCCTCGGTGGCGTCGCCCTCGACGGCGTACGCACCGTCCTCCCGGGCGGACAGGCGCAGGACGCCCCGGTAGGTGATGGAGTGACTGCCGATACGCACCTTCAGCCGTCCCGCGACGGGCTCGGCGCCGGCGTCCTGCTGGAGCCCCGGAACCGCCCGGGCGACCCGAACCGGGTCGGCCAGCGCGTCCCTGAGCCGCTCGGCCGGAACCGGAACGAACACCTCATGTTCCATGTCAGCGCAGCCTACCCAGCGGGCGCCCGGTACACCCCCCGGCCGCGCAAAGTCACCCGCGACCGGCCCTGCCTCCCGCCTCTCCCGGCCCTCCCATGCCGCCCGGCGTCACCAGCCCCGACTCGTACGCCACCACCACCGCCTGCGCCCTGCTGGTCAGGCCCAGCTTGGTCATCGTGCGGTTGAGGTGGGTCTTCACCGTGGCCTCGCTGATGAACAGGCGGTCGGCGGCGTCGGCGTTGCTCAGGCCGCGGGCCACCAGCTTCAGGACCTCGGCCTCCCGGGTGGTCAGTGCCGTCAGCCCGGGCGGCGGTCCGGCGTCCGACGGCTCCGGCCGCCTCGTGTCCGACATCTGCGTGAACGCCTCCACCAGCCGCCGGGTGACCGCGGGAGCGAACAGCGCGTCACCCCCGTGCACCGCGGTGACGGCGGCCAGCAGCCGTTCGGGGCCGGCGTCCTTGAGCAGGAATCCGGAGGCCCCGGCGCGCAGGGCGCCGTACACGTACTCGTCCAGGTCGAAGGTGGTCAGGACCAGGACGCGGGGCGCCGGGTCCACCGCCTCGGCGAGGATCCGCTCGGTGGCCTGGATACCGGTCATGCCGGGCATGCGGATGTCCATCAGGACGACGTCCGGCCGGGTACTCGCGGCCAGCGTCACCGCCTCGGCACCGTCGGCCGCCTCACCGACGACCTCCATGCCCGGCGCCGCGCGCAGCAGCGTGGCCAGTCCGCTGCGGACGAGGAACTGGTCGTCGACGACGAGCAGCCTTATCGGGTCGTCGTACGGCCCGTCCGGCGGGCGCTCCCCCGGCCGGTCCGCCGGGCGGTCCGTCGAGCGGTCTGCGTCGGTCATTCCCTGACGGCGTCTCCCCGGCGTGCGGTCTGTACCGGCGTCGGCAGGGTCAGGCGCACGCCGAAACCCCCCTCGCTGCGCGGGCCGACGGCGATCGTCCCGCCGTAGAGCTTGGCCCGCTCCCGCATTCCGATCAAGCCATGGCCACCGCGCTCGGGGATTGTGGCCGAATCCGTGCCCTCGCGGATCCCCTCGCGGACCCCCTCGCGGACACTTCCCTCCGGGCCGTCGTCGGTCACCGAGACAGCGACCTCGCCCGCGCGGTACGCGAGCTCGACGGTGGCACACGCCCCCGGCGCATGCTTGAGCACGTTGGTGAGAGCCTCCTGCACCACCCGGTAGACGCACAGCTGGACGCCGGGTGGCAGGGGTCGCGGTGCGCCGGCGACGCGCAGCTCCACACCCACGCCGCCGGAACGCACCCGGGTGACCATCTCGTCCAGCTGGTCGAGACCGGGAGCGGGTGCGCCGACCGCGCCCTGGACACCGTCGGCGCGCAACAGGCCGAGCATGCGGCGCAGTTCGGCGAGAGCCTCGCCGCTGGCACCCTCGATGGTGTCCAGGGCGCCGCGTGCGGTGGGGGCGTCGGAGTGGAAGACGAAGCGGGCCAGTCCGGCCTGGACGTTGATGACGGCGATGTGGTGGGCGACCACGTCGTGCAGCTCCCGTGCGATCCGGACGCGTTCCCCGGCGACCTCGCGGCGGGCCCGGTCGGCCTGTTCGGCACGGAGCTGCCGGGTGAGTTCGCTGGTCCGGCGGGCAACGTACCCGAAGCGCCACAGCACCAGCGGGAAGCCCACGGCCTGCCCCACGACCGACGCCATCGCCTCGGCGTCGCTGACCACTCCGGCGTAGACCCAGACACCGGCGAGCAGGGCGGCGCACGCGGCGGCGATACGGGTGGGGCGCAGGGAGGCGACGGTGTAGACGGCGAGCATGGGACCGAACGAGCCGACGACGGGCCAGTAGCCGAGGGTGACGTAGACCGCCCAGCAGGCGTGGACGGCGAGGCAGACGGTGACAGGGGCCCGGGTGCGCAGGGCGAGCGGGAGGTTCAGCAGGGCGACGAGTGTCCAGGCGAGCGGGTCGAGCGCGGGCCACCCCTGGGCGACGGCCTCGGTACCGAGCAGGACGGCCACGGTCGTCAGCGCCGCGGCGATCAGGCCGTCGGCCGCCAGGGGGTGCAGGCGCATTGCGGCAGCGTAAGTCCGCCCGCCCGGCGGCCGCGTCCCCCTTCCGCCGTACCGCGGAAGTTGCAGGAACCGGGCGCCTACCGCGCTGGGTGGGGTCCCGTGTCCACCCACTGCGGGATTCCGGGACGTGCGGTGCGGCCATAGGTTCTCGGTGCGAACGATCCGCAGGGGGTGTGGCGGTCCGTCCCGTATCCGGGGGAGGGCCGGACCGCCGCACGAGGCCCGTGACGAGGCCCGTAACGGGCTCGCACGGGGTTCGCACGGGGGTGGGACGGCGGCTCGTGCTGGGGGGCGCGGGTGAGCCGTTCCGGGAGCCTGTCCGGGCGGGGTGCCCGAGGGAGAGAGGACGGGCGGCCACGCGGACGTATACGCGGACGGGGGCGGGGGCGCGGGCGAGGGCGCGGGGGCGCCCCGCCCCCGCGCCTTCGCGCACTCCCCTCTTCCCTCTCTCCTCATCCCCTCCCCGGCGCGCTCAGTACCGCGGATGCACCAGCGTCGACGGCGGCAGGCCGGCGATCCGGGTACGGGACGCCGACCGGGCGTCCCGGGCCAGAGCCGGGGACGTGAGGGTGTGCGGGCGGGGAGCCGTCGGGTCCAGGCACAACTCGGGGGTTTCGCGGGCGGCCAGGAGGAAGCCCCAGTCGCGGGGGGTGCGCGAGGTGGCGGGCGTACGGTCGGGGCCCGGTGCGAAACCGGTGTCCCGGGCGTCGACACGGTAGGGGGCGGTCCGCAGACCGGCCACGCGGAGCGTCGCGTCCACCGTCCAGAAGGCCCGGGTACGTGCGGCCACCGGGCCGGCGTGCACGACCAGCCGCCCGTCAGGGGCGAGCAGCCGCCGGAGCAGGCCGTAGAACTCCTGTGAGTACAGCTTCGTGCTGGCTGTGATGCCGGGATCGGGCAGGTCCGAGATCACCACGTCGTACCGCGCGGTGGGTGTCGAGCGCAGTCGGCGGAAGGCGTCCGCCGTGGTGACGTGGATGCGCGGATCGCCGTAGGCGTGCTCGTTCAGCTCGGACAGGCCGGGGTCGTGCCGGGCCAGCCGGGTGAGCCCGGGGTCGAGTTCGACGACGTCGACGCGGCGCACGTCCGGGTGGCGCAGCACCTCGCGCGCGGCGAGGCCGTCACCGCCGCCGAGAATCAGCACGCGTGCGCGCGGGCCGCTCATCGCCGGGTGCACCAGCGCCTCGTGGTAGCGCCGCTCGTCGCTGCCGCTGACGCGCAGCCGGCCGTCCAGGAACAGGTCGAGGGGCCGCCCGTCGGGTTCGCCGGTCAGCACCACTTCCTGTACGTCGGTCTGGACGGCCACGCGGACGTCCTGGCCGTACACCGCGTGACGGGCGGCGCGCTCGAAGTCGTCGGCGAGGACGGTCGCCGTGGCCAGGAGGGCGAGCACGACGACGTTGGCGGCCAGCAGCAGCCAGCGGGCCCGGCGGGTCATGTCCCGCCGGAACAGGCCGAAGACCAGGGCGGCGCCGACGAGCGCGTTGACGGTGCCGGTGAGCAGCGCGCCGGTCAGCTGGCCGAGGAAGGGCAGCAGCACGAAGGGGAAGGCGAGGCCGCCGACGAGCGCGCCGACGTAGTCCGCGGCGAACAGGTCGGCGACGGCGCCGCCCGCGTCCTGGCGGCGGACGCGCTGGATCAGCTCCATCAGCAGCGGCACCTCGGCACCGATCAGCATGCCGATCGCGAGCGAGAAGGCGACCAGGAGGAAGCGCGGACCGTCGGCCCACAGACCGCCCCATCCGCCGGTCCAGGCGAACACGGCGTACAGCACCATCGCGCTGGAGCCGCCGACGAGGGCGAGGACGGCCTCGACCGCGCCGAAGCCGGCCGCCGCGAACCGGCGCAGCCGTTTGGCGGCGAGCGAGCCGAGACCCATGGCGAAGACCATGACGGACAGGACGACGGACGCCTGGGTGACCGAGTCGCCGATCAGGTACGAGGCGAGGGCCACGAGTTCGAGTTCGTACACGAGCCCGCAGGCCGCGCAGACGAACACGCCCGCCAGGACCAGGAACCGCCCGGTCGCCGGCCGGACGGGAAGCCGCGCCGGTGCCCCGGGCCCGTGCGGGGGGCCACCGGAGACACCAGGGGGGCCATCGGAGCCGTCCGGGGCACCCCCAGAGGTGCCGGGGCCTCCGGGGCCGCCGGAGCCGCCCCAGGACGGCGGTGAGCCGGGCGGGGCGGGCGCGTGCGGTTCGATCACGAGGTGACGTTACGTCACTCCCGCACTGCGCTTCGTCACCCACACGTGTGAAACTGGCGTTCCCTTGGCCACCGCAGGTTTATCCCGCCCGGGCCCGCAACGCACCCACTCACACCCCGGACCGACTGAGCTGCGACGTCGGCACCCGGACACCCACCCGGGTCCGGGTCGCCACCAGGTGGCCGTCCTGCGGATAGGCGTGCCACGTTCGCCAGTGCACCTGCCCCCCGCACCGCTGGGCCAGCAGCGCGGTGAAGGCGTGCGGGCTGCCGGGGAAGACGCCGGCCAGGCCCTGCGGGTGGTCGGCGACCAGAGCCAGCAGCTCCTGGGCGCGCCCGGCGAAGGAGCCCGGCGTCAGCACCTCGACGCGGGCGGCGAACTCGTACTCCCAGTCGCCCACCCGCTTGGCAACGCCCAGCGGGAGGGGAGTACTGCTGCCGGGGATGCACGCCACTGTCTCGGAACAGCTGCCCTGCTCCTCCTCGAGCAGGACTTGGTGCGAGGCCCCCAGAAGTCTCAACTGCATTTTGGCGCCAGTCAGTTCGAGGTCGAGACTGGCGAGCGCGGGCAGCGGCTCGCGCCCCAGGGCCCAGGCCAGGTCGGCCGCGCGCGTGTCGGTGTAGGCGGTTTTCAGGGTCGTGAGCATGGATCGGCTCCGCAAGCACACAAGGAGAGGAAGGTGTGGGGCCTGCGCATCCCGGCCACTGCCGGGGATGCGGCCCGCTCAGCCCAGTCGGCCGGTCAGGAGGGGGGTCAACAGGTCGTCCGAGGAGCTGCGTTGGTGATGGAGAGGGAATCATGAACTGTGGCGCCGCCACAGCGTTTTTACCCAACTTCGTGGCGTTTCCATCCCTCAGGGGGCTCCACAGCTCAACTGTTCAACCAAGGCGCACACCCCGCCCGCGATGCGCGCGCCGGTGCGTGGGAGCGCCCACCGGGTGTGTTTCCCGGTGGGCGCTCGTGATGGGGCACCGGGCCCGGCCCCAGGCACGGGCCCCGTGACGGGAATGCGGTTCCCCCCGCGGGAGCTCAGCTGCCCCGTGTCAGCCGCCTCCGCCGCCTCCACCGCATCCGCCGCCGCCTCCGCCCCCACCCCCGCAGGACGACGACCCGCCTCCGCAGGACGAGCCACCTCCGCAGGAGTGGCCTGAATCGCTCCCACCGGAGGTGGAACCGCCGTCTCCCTCGCAAGAGGGCGAGCCGCCGTCTCCCCCGCCGTAGGGCGAACCGCCGGCTCCTCCGCCGACCCACCAGCTGTTGACGTTTCCGTCGCCGCCGCCGCTCGACGCCCGCGAGTGCCGACCACGCGACCGGCCCGTGGACGAACCGCTCCCCGCCGCGGAACGCCGCACTCCGGACAGCAACCCTCCGATCACCAGTACGGCGAACACGATCAGGATGATGCCGACGACCATGGCTCACCCTCCTTCCGCTTCCCGGGCTCGCACCCGGATCCCCCGAAGCAACCCCCCGTTGGGCGCCTCGCACTCTGTGCGCTGTCTCTGTGCGCTGTCGCTGCCTGAAGCCCGGTGAAGCTCATCGCGTGAACGGGAGATGCCCCTCTCCGCCACGCCCCAAAGCAGAGTTGAGGAACATCTGAGGGTCTATCGACAAAAACCGCCCCTGACCTGCACCGACGTGCGAGTCGCGGGCCGTCGGCGGCTCACTGGGCCGTCTGTGGGCCGTGGCCTCTTCCGGGCCGTACCGGAACACGGGGGGACTCGTTCACGCGCCGGTCCCCGCCCGACGGCGGGAGGCGGAGGCGGTGTGGCCGGTGCCCTTGCAGGCCGGGCAGGGCAGGCGGCGGGTCGCGCGGGTACCGTCGCGGTGCCGGGTACTGGTGGACGCCAGCGTGCTGGGCTGCCGGATTCCCGGCTCTCACCTGCACATGGTGCGACGGAACAACGACAACGGCGCCTGGGCGAAGTCAAGCGTTCGCGCGCCGTCCCGGTCGAGACCTCGCATCCGCACACTGATTCGCCGCGTCGATACCGACCTCACCCGACGACGAACGCGAGCAGATCAAGGACGCCACCCCAAGCTATGCGCGCCTGGGTACGGATGACCGTGCTCAGGCCCTGGCGATTCGACGGAAGGCGTCGGCGTTCTCCGAAGCCCACTGCCGGAACGGGCGAGCCGACGTTCCGGTGACCTGAGAAACCGTGTCGCGCACCATCAGCAGCTCGGGGTTCACGTCTCCACCAGTGACGTCGAGCACCGCGTCCGCGGCCTCGGCCCCGAAGACCGCGACCATCTGCGCGCGGGCCTGCCGACGGTTGATCTCGGCGAAGGGAACCTCCCGACCCAGTACTGCCGCGATGGCCTCTACCTGCTGTCGGGCGGTTATCGGCTCTGGCCCGGTCAAGGCATACGTGCGTCCGTGGTGGCCGGGCTCGGTCAGTGCCACCCGTGCCACCGATGCGATGTCCGCGGGGTGGATGGTCGGCAGCGCGGTCTCGGCGTACGGCGCGTGGACGGTCTCGCGGCCACGGATGGACGCAGCCCACATCAGGGCGTTCGACGCGAACTGCGTCGGCCGCAGGATCGTCCAGGCCATGCCGGTTTCCTTGAGCAGTTGCTCCACCGCCAGGTTCTCGTCAGCGGGGCCGAGGTGCGGGTGGGTCTGTACGGTGATGGACGACACCAGCACGACGTGCTCTACTCCCGCCTGCCGGGCGGCTTCGAGGACGTCGGCGTCCGAGCCCAGACCCGACACAAGAAACAGCGAACGCACCCCCTCCAGCGCGGGCTTCAACGACGTCGGCTCTGCGAAGTCGCCCTCCACAGCCTCGACCCCGTGAGGGAAGACGGCCCGTGCGGCATCACGGGTGAACCCTCGCAGCGGCCCGACACCGTGTGCGTGCAGCTCCCTCAGCAGGGCACTGCCTATGTTTCCAGTGGCTCCGGTCACGAGGATCACGAGCGGGTCTCCCATCGTCGGACGATCGAGTAGGAGACACGCTAGAACCTCAACAATGCTTCAGGTCAAGAAGACGCCGGCGGCGTGTCCCGCACGGCCGGAAGCTCCCGTCCCAGGCGTGCGAGCGGGGACAAAGCCATCAGCGCCGGGGACAACATCATTCCCGCAGCCATCACCAAGAGGCTGGTGCGCAGCCCCCACTCGATCGCGAGAAACCCGCCGAGCAGGGAGCCGAGCGGAGCCGTCCCCATGCCGACAAACGTGATCGTCGCGGCCGCTCGGCCCTGCAGCTCATCCGGAGTGACGGCCTGCCGCACCGCCATGACCGTGACATTCACCAATTGGCCGGCGATCCCGAACACGAAGTTGATCAGCAGGAGCGCGGAAACCGTCACCGCCGAGGAACCGTGCAGCGCAGGCACACACAGGAACACACCGTCCCCGAGCGTCGCCGCGGTCACGAGCACCGCACCGTATCCGAACCGGCTCGGCAGGCGAGCGGCCAGCATCGACCCCACAAGCGCGCCCGGCCCCGTCGCCGCGAGCGCCAGCCCGACTGCGGTGCCCGACAGGTGCAGTTCCCGCGGCAGGAAGAGCAGATAGACGGTCATCACCGCCGCGAAGGAGAACTGGAAGGCAGCCGAGGCCAGACACACGGTCCGCAGCGAGGAATCGCCGACGACAAAGCGGAGGCCCTCTTGGATCCGTCGCCATACCCGAGGAGGGCGTTCTGAGCGTTCCGGGATCGATTCGGTCCGGCGGATCCGTCGGATCGACAGGAACGACAACGCGAAGAACACCGCGCTGGAGGCGGCAGCGATCGGCGCCGACAGCAGTGAAATCAACGCACCGCCGAGGGCGGGCCCGCCGATCTGTGCAGCGGACCGGCTGCCCTCGAGCGCGCTGTTGCCCTGCAGCAACTGGTCGCGTTTCACCAGTCGTACGAGAGACGCCTGGTATGCCACGTCGAAGAACACGGAGAGGGCCCCGACGGCGAAGGCGACCACGAGCAGCGCGGGCAGGCCGAGCCAACCGAGGAGACCAGCCACAGCGGCGGCGCCCAGTATCAGGGCCCGGCCGGCGTCCGTCAGCACCATCACCGTGCGGGTCCGCCACCTGTCCACCCAGGCGCCGACGACGAGCGAGAGCAACAGGATCGGCGCCTGCCCCACCGCGCGGAGGACTCCCATCTCGCCGGCGCCGGCGTTTAGCGTCAGGACGGCGAGGAGCGGGAGAATGATCAGAGTGGTCTGTTCGCCAAGTTGGGAGGCCGTCTGCCCCACCCAGAGTCTGCGGAAGTCGCGATCCCGCCACAGACTTGGTGAAACAGATCGACTGGAATCGGATACAGCGAAGGAAGTGGGCGGCACGGAGATCCCTTGGTTGCCGACGACGAAGCCCATCACCCGGCGCACACCAGGTACGCCTGCGATTCAGACAGGGGGAGGCTCGCTGTGCCGCAACATCAAGGGCAGCACGCGATGACAGGCCGATCACGGCCTACAACGTCAACGCGCGCTCGGACGACCGACCATGCTGTCATCTCCTCGTGGGTCACTCGCTGCCCGAAGATTAACCCTCGCAGGCTCGGAGCGAAAGACGATTCCCGTGGCAGAAGGCCGGGCACCGGGCCGGCATGCCCCCCGCGCCCCAACGTGAAGGTCTCCTAGACAACGTTCGGAACCAGGCCGAGATGCCGCAGGTGCTCTGGGACATTGCGGGTCGTGCACAAGCGACGTCCCGTGTGGCCGTTAGGCATGAGAAGTTCGAAGCGACCGGCAATGCCGTGGTGGGCGAGGTCTTGGCACGCCGCACCGCCGTCCTGCGGGAGAGCCGTGCCGTCCTGGAACAGAGCGTCACGGCTCTCGAGGAGTACGCCACGCAGGTCGACACCATTGACCAACTCCTGGCATTGCGCGATGAGGCGGAGCGGGATGAGGCGGAAGCGTCGACGTACACCCACTTGCTTGCGTCGGCTGCCACGGATACAAGCACAGAGGCCGTTGATGCCATCAGGAAGGAAGCGGAGGTTGCCGCCTCAGTCCTCTGTAGCCGCGGTGCCATGAGCAGTAGCCGTAGGTCATGGGTTCCGTCGTGGCCGCAGCCGGGCTGTTCTCGACGTTCTGGTCCTGCATACTCTCGTTCACGTCGGCTCCTGGTCGGGAGCCGGGTTCCCGGCGGCCTCGCGATTCAGGGCGAGTTCGGCATCGCGCAGGTGACGGCCCGACGTGTCCTCACGGAAGCTCCGGGCAGCAGGGTTGGCTCAAATGCAACCGGGCATCGGGACGTTCGTCACCGAGCTGCCGAAGCCGTAGCGGTAGCCGCCCGGCGGGACCGTTCTGACCACGGGTTTCGCGAAGGCCGGGCCCTCTCCCCGTGCAGGCCGCCAGGCCGTCCCTGGGCCGTGCGAGGGGGGCCGACGACGACCGACGATGACAAACGTCGACCGGCCACCCCCAGGTCAGAGGGGGTTTCTGGAAGATCGCCGCAGGTGGCCGGGACCGAAGGTGAGTTGAGGAACTCCAGAGCTTCGGCGCAGGATGACCGCCATGACCCCCATGAGCTCCAGCGCCCGCCCCTTCCTCAACCGCCGGCTCGCCGAGTTCGGGACGACGATCTTCGCCGAGATGTCCGCCCTGGCCGTAGAGACCGGGGCGATCAACCTGGGCCAGGGCTTCCCCGACACCGACGGTCCCGAGGAGATCCGGGAGGCCGCCGTACGGGCACTGCGCGACGGACGCGGCAACCAGTACCCGCCCGGCCCCGGCGTTCCCGAGCTGCGCGCCGCCGTCTCCGACCACCAGCACCGCCGGTACGGCCTGTCCTACGATCCTGACACCGAGGTCCTGGTCACCGCCGGAGCCACGGAGGCCATCGCCGCATCCCTGCTCGCCCTGCTGGAACCCGGCGACGAGGTCGTCGCGCTGGAGCCGTACTACGACTCGTACGCGGCCTGCATCGCGATGGCGGGCGGCACGCGCGTACCGGTGACTCTGCGCCCGGAAACCACGGACGGGCGGGCGGCCTTCCGGCTGGACCTCGACGAGCTGCGCGACGCGATCACCGACCGCACCCGGCTGCTGCTGCTGAACACCCCGCACAACCCGACGGGCACGGTCCTGACCCGCGACGAACTGGCCTCGATCGCCGAGCTGGCCGTCGAGCGGGACCTGCTGGTGGTGACCGACGAGGTTTACGAGCACCTGGTCTTCGACACGGCCGAGCACATCCCGCTCGCGTCCTTCCCGGGGATGCGCGAGCGCACGGTGACCATCGGGTCGGCCGGCAAGACGTTCTCGTTCACAGGCTGGAAGGTCGGCTGGGTCACCGCCGCGCCCGCACTGGTCACGGCGGTCCGTTCGGCCAAGCAGTACCTGACGTACGTGGCCTCCGGGCCCTTCCAGTACGCCGTGGCCGAGGCCCTGCGCCTGCCCGACTCGTACTTCGCGGACTTCCGCGCGGACATGCTGGCCAAACGGGACCTGCTCGCGGGCGGCCTGGAGCGGGCGGGTTTCAAAGTCTTCCGCCCGGCCGGCACGTATTTCATCACCACCGACATCCGCCCCCTCGGCGAGAGCGACGGCTTCGCCTTCTGCCGCGCCCTGCCGGAGCGCGCGGGCGTGGTGGCGATTCCGAACGCCGTCTTCTACGACCACCGGGAGGAGGGCGCGCCCTTCGTGCGGTTCGCCTTCTGCAAGCGGGCGGATGTGTTGCAGGCAGCAACAGATCGACTACTCAAGCTGTGGAAGGACTGAGCCTCGAACTCGCCACACTGTCCGCTCTTCTGTGGGCTGCGAACGGTTTTCCGTAGCCAGACAACTCAACGCGCGGACCAACTCGGCAGGCGAGCACTCGCACTTCGTCAGCGGGCGTCTGCCTCGGGCTCCGGGCGCGGGAGCTCGTCGAGGTCGAGGGTGAAGGTGCGGCCGTCGGCCAGGGGGACGGGGAGCTTGCCCGTGCCGTACTTGTGGATGTGTGCCGCGATGTACCCCGTGGCGGTCGGCTGGGTGTGGAGGACGACTTCCTGCGCGTACGGGTCGACAACCAGGTAGACCGGGATGCCGTAGCGGCCGTACTTGGCGGTGCAGTCGTCGTAGTCCTTGCGCGCGGAGGAGGTCGAGACGACCTCGGAGATCAGCAGGACGTCCTCGAAGCTGTAGCGCCTGCCCTCCTTGCGTGCCTCCTCGCGCAGGATCGCGAGGTCGGGAGCGGAGTTCTCGTCGGCGGGGAAGTCGATGTACGGTCCGGGCAGGTCGCCGCGCGACCCGTGAACAAGTGTGCGAACGAGGAGTCGGCCGGATCATCGCCGCGCCGGCACTGGTCACGGCGGTCCCCTCGGTCAAGCAGTACCTGACGTACGTGGCCTCCGGGCCCTTCCAGTACGCGGTCGCCGAGGCCCTCGCGCTGCCCGACTGGTACTTCGCCGCCTACCGCGAGGACGTCACCACCGACATCCGCCCCCTCGGCGAGAGCGACGGCTTCGCCTTCTGCCGCGCCCTGCCGGAGCGCGCGGGCGTGCCTGGGCGGGTGAGCGGAGGGGGAGGGGCGTGTGCCGGGAGCTGGAACGGCGAGAGCCCGGCCCCGGCACACGACCTCGGTGGGTCGGTGCCCGGCCGGGCTCTCCTCACGCAGGGCGGACTATTCGCCGTCCTCGTCCGTCGGCTTGTCCGACTCGTTGACCTCCTGCTCCAGGCCGAGCTGCTCCACGAGCCACCGGTCGAACTCGATGGCGGCGCGGACCCAGCTGACCGTCGAGGAGACGAAGTGCTCCAGGCTGACGCCCATGCCGATCAGCATCTGGGCCTCGCCGATCAGGCGGACCGTGCCGTCGTCGTGGGTGTGGGAGTACACCTTGGGCCACAGGGTGCGCCGGTTCCAGTCGTCGATCGACTCCAGCAGCTGCGGCTTCTCGTCGATCTGGTGGGGCCGGTCGTAGAACGTCCGCACCGAGAAGACCTGCTGGTCCCCCTCGCCGCGGAACATGAAGTACGTACGGAACTGCTCCCACGGCGCCGCGAGGTCACCCTCGTCGTCGACGACGTACTTCAGCTCCATCTGTTCGAGGAGCTGCTTCACAAGATCCTGATCCGGGACGACGGGGCCCGCAGGTCCTTGGGACTGCGGCTCGGGCTGCTTGCCCCCGAAGTTCGGAATCGAGGACGGGTCGATGGTCACCGTGAATTTCCCTTCGTACGGATCTCGCCATCCTCTCCCATGCGGGGAGGGGCGTGGCAAGCCCGCCGTGGCCCTGTCAGCCCTGGGCTGACATGATCCGGCCGGTCGGGTGGACGTACGGCGGACGGAGGCGGGTCGTGAGACGGACCCGGAACGCGGTGGTGACGCCCGAGGACAGCGAAGTGGTACCGCGGGGACGGACCAGGTGGTGGCTCTTCGCGGCGCTCGCGACGCTGCCGGCGCTCGTCCTGCTCCCCTTGCTCCTCGTGTTCGTAGGCATCCTCCTGTCCGACGAGAACGGCCCGGGCGGTGGCCGGAAGTCCGACCACTCGCCCTGCTCCGAGGCGCTCGCGTTCGGCGGCGCCACCTTGCCGGACGGCGCGCGGCCGGTCGGGAAGTGCACACTCCACGGCTTCCAGGACACTCACTACGGCACGTCCTTCCGCATGCCGCGCACGGGTGTCCAGGTCTGGCCGGCGCACACCTACCCGGACGCCCCGGCACCGGAGACGGAGTTCTGCGCGGGGGACGACGTCGACCTGTGTCTGGGTCTGGGCCATGCCCGGGGCCTGCCGGACGGTGTGCGGGCCCATGCCGTGGAGGTGCGGGTGGTGTACGAGGACGATGCCCGGACGGCACTGGTGCGGTTCGCGGCGTTCACGACGTGACGCGCGCCGGCCCGCCACCCACCGGGGGCGACGGGCCGGGCATCGAGTCGGCGCTACAGCGTCTTGCCGCTCGCCGGCCCCACGATCAGGTCGTCGCCGACACGGTCCACGCGGACCGTGTCGCCGTCCTTGATCTCGCCGGAGAGGATCTCCCGGGCGAGCCGGTCGCCGATCGCGGTCTGGACGAGGCGGCGCAGCGGCCGGGCCCCGTACGCCGGGTCGTTGCCCTCCTCCGCCAGCCAGTCCAGGGCCTCGTCGGTGACCTCCAGCGTGAGCCGGCGCTCGGCGAGGCGCCGGGCCAGGGCGCCGATCTGGAGCCGCGCGATCCGGCTCAGCTCCTCCTTCGACAGCGCCGAGAAGACGACCAGGTCGTCCAGCCGGTTGAGGAACTCCGGCTTGAAGGAGGCCCGTACCACCTCCAGGACCCGCTGCTTCTTCTCCGCCTCGCCGGTCGTCGGGTCGACCAGGTACTGGCTGCCGAGGTTGGAGGTGAGGACCAGGATGGTGTTGCGGAAGTCGACGGTGCGGCCCTGACCGTCGGTGAGGCGTCCGTCGTCCAGTACCTGGAGCAGGATGTCGAAGACCTCGGGGTGCGCCTTCTCGACCTCGTCGAGCAGCACGACGGTGTACGGCCGCCGCCGCACGGCCTCGGTCAGCTGGCCGCCCTCCTCGTACCCGACGTATCCGGGCGGGGCACCGACCAGCCGGGCGACGCTGTGC
Source organism: Streptomyces marokkonensis (assembly GCF_039539045.1). NCBI lineage: Bacteria > Bacillati > Actinomycetota > Actinomycetes > Kitasatosporales > Streptomycetaceae > Streptomyces > Streptomyces marokkonensis. Next base: position 11,704 of record NZ_BAABCQ010000024.1, on the reverse strand, counting down.
TTCTCGCTGTACTCCGACATGTCGATGCGGACCATGGCCCGCTCGTCGTCGAAGAGGAAGTCGGCGAGCGCCTTGGCCAGCTCGGTCTTGCCGACGCCGGTGGGGCCGAGGAAGAGGAAGGACCCGGTGGGCCGGTCCGGGTCGGCGATCCCGGCACGACTGCGGCGCACGGCGTCGGAGACCGCCCCCACGGCCTCCTTCTGCCCGATGAGCCGCTTGCCCAGCTCGTCCTCCATCCGCAGCAGCTTCTGCGTCTCCCCCTCCAGCAGCCGCCCGGCGGGGATACCGGTCCAGGAGGCGACGACGTCCGCGATGTCGTCGGCGCCGACCTCCTCCTTGACCATGGTGTCCTTCGCGACCTCCTCCTCGGCCTCCGAGGCGGCCTCCAGGTCGCGCTCCAGGGTCGGGATCTCGCCGTACAGCAGCTTGGAGGCGGTGTCGAAGTCGCCGTCGCGCTGGGCGCGTTCGGCCTGTCCCCGCAGATCGTCGAGCTTCTCCTTCAGCTCGCCGACGCGGTTGAGGGACTGCTTCTCCTTCTCCCAGCGGGCGGTGAGGCCGCGCAGTTCCTCCTCCTTGTCGGCGAGGTCGCGGCGCAGTCGCTCCAGGCGTTCGAGCGACGCGGCGTCGGTCTCCCTGCCGATCGCCAGCTCCTCCATCTTGAGCCGGTCGACGGCGCGCTGGAGTTCGTCGATCTCGACGGGCGACGAGTCGATCTCCATGCGCAGCCGCGAGGCGGCCTCGTCGACGAGGTCGATGGCCTTGTCGGGCAGGAAGCGGGAGGTGATGTACCGGTCGGACAGGGTGGCGGCGGCCACCAGCGCGCTGTCCGCGATCTGCACCTTGTGGTGCGCCTCGTACCGCCCCTTGAGCCCGCGCAGGATGGCGATCGAGTCCTCGACGGTCGGCTCGGCGACCAGCACCTGCTGGAAGCGCCGCTCCAGCGCCGGGTCCTTCTCGATCCGCTCCCGGTACTCGTCGAGCGTGGTCGCGCCGACCATGCGCAGCTCACCGCGCGCGAGCATGGGCTTGAGCATGTTCCCGGCGTCCATGGCGGAGTCGCCGCCGGCCCCGGCCCCCACGACGGTGTGCAGCTCGTCGATGAAGGTGACGATCTGCCCGTCGGAGTCCTTGATCTCGGCGAGGACGGTCTTCAGCCGCTCCTCGAACTCGCCGCGGTACTTGGCCCCGGCGACCATCGCGCCGAGGTCGAGCGCGACCAGCCGCTTGTTCTTGAGGGACTCGGGCACGTCCCCCTTGACGATGCGCTGGGCGAGCCCCTCGACGACGGCGGTCTTGCCGACGCCGGGCTCGCCGATGAGGACGGGGTTGTTCTTGGTGCGGCGGGACAGCACCTGCACGACGCGCCGGATCTCCTGGTCCCGCCCGATGACGGGATCGAGCTTGCCCTCTCGGGCGGCGGCGGTGAAGTCGGTGCCGAACTTCTCCAGCGCCTTGTACTGACCCTCGGGGTCGGCGGTGGTCACTCGACGCCCTCCCCTGGCCTTGCGGAAGGCCTCTTGCAGCTTCTTCGCACTGGCACCCTGCCCCTCCAGTACCTCACCGGCCGCGCCGCCCTTCGCGGCGATGCCGAGGAGCAGGTGCTCGGTGGAGAGGTACTCGTCCCCGAGATCCTTGGCGCGGGCCTGGGCGTCGGCGACCACGGCGAGCATCTCACGACTGGGCTGCGGCGGCGCGACCGTGGACCCGGTCACGCTGGGCAGGCCGGCGACGATGCGCTCGGCGCCGGAGCGCACGGCGGCGAGGTCGGCCTCCACGGCGGCGAGCAGATCGGTGATGTTCTCGTTGTCCTGCCCCTGAAGCAGGGCCAGGAGCAGGTGGGCGGGGGTGAGGTCGGCGTTCCCCTCGGTCACGGCCCGGTTGCTGGCCGCGTTGATCGCGTCCCGGCTCCGGTTGGTCAGCTCGGCGTCCACGTTCTGGCTTCCCTCCTCGCGTCGGCCGTCGGCGGTCGGCCGTGTCTCCCAGTGCTGACTCGGACAACGTACACAAAGTTGAGCCTATTCCGCTCAAGGAAGAGCCGCGGGTTGTGCCCCCTCCGTACGATCACCGGCTTCCCCTCCGCGAGTGCCCACACGGCGCGAGAAGATTTCCAGCCAGGTCGGCGACAGGGAGGTACAGGGAGGTACTCCGAAATGTCACCGCAAACGACAGCGGCGTCACCGTGTTCAGGTCACGGTGACGCCGCTGCCGGGGGGAAGCACCTGAGCGATCTGTTGCGACGGGGGAATCGCGTCAGGCACTGCGGGGGGTGGCTGAGATGGTCCTCACTTCGGGGATCTCCGGCTGCGCGAGCCGGTGGTCCCGCTGGTCCAGGTTCACAAAGATCATTCCGTACCGGATGGCACACCGCACGGGCTGCGGCGCCCCCCGAGGCCGCCGCAGACACCGGTAGGCGCGCACGTCGCCGTCCTCGTCCAGCGTGACGACGACCGGCTCACCGAAGACGGTCACCATCAGGGAGTCACCGGAGTGGGGAATCGCGGTGACCAGGTCGATGAAGTGCCAGCCGGAGCGATAGGCGGTGGCCATCTCGCGCCGGAAGGAGCGGTCGTCGGGTGGCGTCGTCATCGCGATCAGTTCCAGGAGGTGTCGTCGGTGTGATCTCCGCCAACGACCACTCGGATCGACTCGGTACCCGCCTGGACATCACTGGACTCGCCGGCCAGGCCGCTCGCGGCCCCAAACACCACGACGGCGGAAAGAGCAGCGGCAAGTACCGAGCGAAGCATTCTCTTACTCATAGTCGGCTTCGTCCTCACTCGATGGTCTCCTCTTCCCCCGTCAGATAAGACGATGGCTCATTCAGGCACGTCATGGCCACACAATCGGTGCATCATGTTCCTGCATGTTCAGGACCCTGGGGGGTGGACAATTGGGGACAAACGAGACACAGACGGCACATCCCCATGCCATAACCGAACTGTGTGACGAAGGCAGCCGAATATACGTCGGTGCCCTACGTGCCGGTCGTGTCGCTCGTGCGGACATCGAGTCGGCCCCCTGCCTGATGGAATTCGCCCTGCTCCACCCTGATCCCGACGACGCCACCTGGCTGCGCCCCGTGCCTCCGACGGTCGCCCTCGCACAGCGTCTTCATCCGATTGAACGGGAGATCACGGAGCGCAGGCGCCTCTCCGTCCAACTGGCTGACGTCTTCGAGCCGTTCATGGCCGCGAGCACCCAGAGCAACGCGTCCGCCCACGCCATCACTGTGCTGGAGGGCAGGGACCGGATCAACTCGGCGCTCAACCTCGCAACCTCCGAGTGCCAGACCGAGGTACTCGCCGTGCAGCCCGGTGGCCGTCGGCTGGAGAGCAACCTCTTGAAGGGGCTCGAGCGCGACAGACCGCTGATCGAGCGCGGAGTGCGATTGCGGACGCTGTACCAACATACCGCCCGACACAGCCCCGAGACCTTGGCCTACGTGGACCAGATCGCCAACGGCAAGGTCGAGGTACGCACGATCGATGAACTGGTGGAGCGGCTCATCATCTGCGACGAGACCGTGGCCTTCATCCCGACAAGAGAGGACCGGCAAGTCGCCCTGGAACTGCGCCACCCCGGTCTTGTCCAGTATCTGATCAAGGTCTTCGAGTTCATGTGGTCACGCGCGGTGCCGCTCAAGACCGGAACGCCGTATGAGACCGCCCCCGACGGCATCACCGACATCCAGCACTCCATCGCCAAGCTCCTCGTGGAGGGCCACGTCGACGAAGCCATCGCCCGCCGCCTCGGCATGAACGTCCGCACCTGCCGGGCGCACATCGCAAAACTGGCGACAGCCCTGGGAAGCGGAAGCCGCGCCCAGCTCGGCTACCTCATAGCCCAGTCAGGGATCCTCGAGCAGGCGCACCGGGATCTCGGGGGGGAAAGCCACGCATGACTGACGGGACGCACCGGCACGGAGACGAGGCACTGTGCGAGACGGGTCTCGAGCTGTACTCCCGCGCACTGCGTGAAGGCGGTGTGCCCAGCACCACGGCAGCGACGGCGCCCTGTCTGATCGACATCGGTCTCCTGCACCCAGTCATCGACGACCTGGACCGGCTGGAGCCGACCGCACCGACCGTCGCCCTGCAACGACTGCTGCGCACGTCGGAAGACCGCATAGCCCGTGAGCGACGGCGTGGTGAACACCTGGCGGATGTCTTCGAACCCCTCATGCGCCTAGGCACGCGTGCGGCGGCGAGCGAGGACACTCCGGCACTCAGAATCCTCAGTAGCAAGGAGCGGACCGGACAGGCCATCGAGGACGCCATGGCCGAGGGCAGGCAGGAGTTGCTGGCGATTCAGCCCCACGATTCGAAGGTCACCAGGCGCCCTGACATCCTCGCAGGAGCCATCAAGCGGGACCAGGCCTTTCTCGACCGTGGCGCTCGCATGCGCGCTCTCTATCAGCACACCATCCGTCACGCCCCGTACGCACGCGCCCGTTACGAGCGCCTGACAGGCGACGTGGAAGCCCGCACCCTCGACGAAGTGACCGAACGCCTCATCATCGTGGACCGCACCGTCGCCTTCATCCCCGCCAGCGCCGACCGCACCCTCGCCCTCGAAGTACGCCACCCCGCCCTGATCGCCTACTTCATCAACACCTTCGACCGGCTCTGGCACCTGGCCACCCCCATGCACCCCCAAGCCGTCCGCCGACCCACCCTCAACGGCATCACCCCCCGTCAACGTGCCATCGCCGCCCTCCTCGTCGAAGGACACACCGACACCGACATAGCCGACCGCCTCGGCATGAACGTCCGTACCGCCCGCGTCCACATCGCCAAACTCGCCGCCACCCTCGGCAGCGAGAGCCGGGCACAGCTCGGCTACCTCATCGGGCGGTCGGGGATTCTGGACCAGGAACACTGACGGGGGCGGCCGGCGCCGTGCCGCGCGGGGAGCCGTCCAGGCCCGCATGGGCGATGCGTACCCCCAACTGCGTGCGACTGGTCGCGCCCAGGGTCTCCGAGAGGCGAGCGATGTGGGCGCGGGCCGTGCGGACGCTTATCCCCAGGCGCTCCGCGATCACCGCGTCCTGGTGGCCCTCCGCCAGGAGTGCCGCGATGGACTGCTCGCGGTGGGAGATGCCCTCGATGCCGGTGTCGGGGAGTGGGGCGGTCAGGGGGATCGCCAGGCGCCACAGGCGCTCGAAGACGGTGCCCAGGTAGGCGACCAGTGCGGGGTGGCGCAGCTCCAGGGCCATCGTGCGCTCGTTGTTGGCGGGGATGAAGGCCACCGTGCGGTCGAAGAGGATGAGGCGGTCGACGACCTCGTCGAGGGTGCGGGCCTCCACCGTGTCGCCCATCAGCTCCAGGTAGTTGAGCAGGCCCTGCCCGTGCCGGGCGACGTGCGTGTACAGGTCCCGCATCCGCACCCCGCGCCCGCGCAGCGCCAGCGCCCGGTGCAGCCCTTCCGACAGTTCGGCCTCCCGCCGGATGCCGCCGGGCTGGACGGTGAGCACCTCCGTCGTGCACGCCTGTGTCGCCTCGTCCATCGCCGCCTGGATGCGGGCCAGGCCGTCGAGGACCCGGATCGCCGTCCCCTCGGCACCGGCCGACGTCTGGATCTGCCGGCCGAGGCCCGCGTACCACTCGAAGGCCTCCACCGCGGAGCCCACCCGCCGCTGACTGGCGCTGACCTCGTCGTGGACCCCGCGCAGCAGGCGGGTCATGACCTCCTGCGGGGAGGTCGGCACCAGCCAGTCCATGTCGTCGGGGTCCGGGTGCAACAGAGCCAGTTCCAGGAGGCAGGGGACCGGCTCGGCGTCCCGGCGCTGCAACCGGCCGCGTCGTACGGCCCGGGAGTACACGCGGTCCCCGGCAGCGCACAGCCGGTCGGCACCGTGTGGATGCTCATCCGCCCCGTGCCCGGCCATCACCCATCCCACCCCCGGTTCCGGCTCTTTCCGCAGCGCAACTATGCGCGGCCGGGACCGGGTCCGCAACACGGCTCCGCACGGGACAGCGGCCGGAAAACACCGGTTACCACCGGTATGCCAGGGGTGACCTGTCGGGCCGGTCGGGGACTACTTCAGCCCGATCTCCGCGCATTCCTCCGCGTACTTGGCGGTGCAGATGTCGGAGACCTTATAGAAGCCGTCGGCGATGACGGTCTCCTCGATGTTGTCCTGGGTCAGGGCGACGACCGGGACGAGCTGTGCGGGGATGCCCTTGTGCGTGGGGCTGTCGACCTTGTCGTGGGCGAGCGCGTCGAACTGGATGTCCCGGCCCTGGATCCGCGCCACGGCCATCTCCGCGGCGCTCTCGGCCTGCTGCGGGTAGGACTTGTACACGCTCATGTACTGCTCGCCGGTGACGATCCGCTGCACCGCCGTGAGTTCCGCGTCCTGGCCGGTGATCGGCGGCAGGTCGGTGACGCCCGCGTCCTCCAGGGCCTTGATGACGCCGCCCGCCATGCTGTCGTTGGCGGAGTAGACGCCCGCGATGTTCTTCAGGCCGATCTTCTCGATCGCCTCGATCATGTTGGCTTCGGCGTTCTGCGCCTTCCAGTCCTTGGTGTCGAAGGACTGGGCGATCGTCACCTTGCCGTTCAGCTCGGCCATCGCACCCGCCTTGAACTGCTTGGCGTTCGGGTCGGTGGACGCGCCGTTCATCATGACGATCTTGTCGGAGCTGTCCGCGTCGCCGCCGAGCGCCTCGACGAGGGAGCGGCCCTGGACCTCGCCGACCAGCTCGTTGTCGAAGGAGATGTACGCGTCGACCGGGCCCTCGGCCAGCCGGTCGTAGGCGATGACCGGGATGCCCGCGTCGTCGGCCCTCTCCACACTGGTACCGATGGACTTCGCGTCGACCGCGTCCAGGACGATCACATCGACCTTCTCGTCGATCATCTGCTGCATCTGGGCGGCCTGCTTCGCGGCCTTCCCCTCGGCGTTGGCGTACTTGACGTCGCCCTGCTCGCGCGTGAGCTCGGCGACCTTCGCCTTGAAGAAGGGGTAGTCGAAGTGCTCGTACCGCGTGTTCTCCTTCTCCGGAAGCAGCAGGCCCACGGTGATGTCGTCGCCCTTGGTCGGACTCGCCTCGTCACTGGTCTCCGACGCGCCCAGCACGCCACAGGCGGACAGCGAAAGGGCCATCATGGAAGCGGCCACGGATATGGCGATACGACGGGCACGGCTGTTCACTGCACTTACCTTCCGACACACGGGCGTTGTGGTGACCCAGGTGAAGGAAGCCAACGCTGTCTTCACTAAATCGTCAAGAAGTACTAGACCAATGAGACAGCAACGTTGCGAACAGGCCCGGAGGTTCGGTCGAACCTCCGGGCCTGTCGTCGCCGTTCTGCCTTGTGGGAGCGGTCAGTCCGGGGACTGACCGCGCCGCTTCGGCCGCCACACCACCAGGGCGCTGGTCTGCTGTACCTCTTGGTACGGGACCAGGTCGCGGCGGTAGGACGCGTGCACCGCCGCCTCGCGCTGGCGCATCGCCGTCGCCGCGCCGTCGAGGGCGTCCTGCAGCTCCGCCATGCGGGCCTGGAGCGCGGCGACCTGGTTCTCCAGTTCGATGATGCGCTTGATTCCGGCCAGGTTGATGCCCTCGTCCTGCGACAACTGCTGCACCGTACGGAGCAGGTCGATGTCGCGGGCCGAGTAGCGCCGACCGCGGCCGGCCGTGCGGTCCGGGGAGACCAGGCCGAGACGGTCGTACTGGCGCAGGGTCTGCGGGTGCAGGCCGGAGAGCTGGGCCGCCACCGAGATGACGTAGACCGGGGTGTCCTCGGTCAGTTCATACGGATTGCGTCGACGACCGTCCATCTCCGTCATGCTCCCTTCGCGGCCTGGAACAGCTCCGCCCGCGGATCCTCGTCCGCGGTCGCCTCGCGATACGCCTCCAGCGCATCACGAGCCTTCCCCGACAAGTCCTTCGGAACACTCACCTCCACGGTGACCAGAAGGTCACCGCGGGTGCCGTCCTTACGGACCGCTCCCTTGCCCCGGGCGCGCATGGTGCGCCCGCCCGGTGTGCCCGCCGGCAGCTTCAGCGTGACGGGCGGGCCGCCCAGGGTCGGGACCCGGACCTCGCCGCCCAGGGCGGCCTCGGCGTAGGTGACCGGGACCGTGACGGTGAGGTTGTCGCCCTTGCGGCCGAACACCGGGTGGTCCTTGACGTGCACGACCACGTACAGGTCACCCGCCGGGCCGCCACGCTCGCCCGGCGTGCCCTTGCCGCGCAGCCGGATGCGCTGACCGTCCGACACTCCTGCCGGGATGCGGACCTGCATGGTCCGGGAGGACTTGGCGCGTCCGGAACCCTTGCAGACGTCGCAGGGGTCCTCCGCGATCAGACCGCGGCCCTTGCAGTCCGGGCACGGGTCGGTGAGCGAGAAGCCACCTCCCGAGCCCCGGGCGACCTGACCGGTACCGACGCAGGTCGGGCACACGCGCGGTGTGCCGTTCTTGTCGCCGGTGCCCGAACAGGCCTTGCAGGGTGACTGCGAGGACATCCGCAGCGGGACCGTCGCGCCCTCGATGGCCTCCATGAAGCTCAGGGTGACCTCGGACTCGATGTCCTGGCCGCGCCGCGGCTGGGTCCGCGTGCCGGTGCCGGCGCCGCCGGCTCCGGTGCGGTTGAACAGGCCCCCGAAGACATCACCGAGCCCGCCGCCGAAGCCGCCGGCCCCGCTCTGGCCCCCGCCCCCGCCCTGGGCGCCGCCTCCGAAGAGGTCGCCCAGGTCGAAGTTGAAGGTGCCGCCGCCGCCCGCGCCCGGCCCCGGACGGAAACCGCCGTTGCCGAAAAGGCTGCGGGCCTCGTCGTACTCCTTGCGCTTCTTGGGGTCACCGAGGATGTCGTTGGCCTCGGAGATCTCCTTGAAGCGCTCCTCCGCCCTGGCATTCCCCTTGTTGGCGTCCGGGTGGTACTCGCGGGCGAGCTTCCGGTACGCCTTCTTGATCTCGGCCTCGGTGGCGTCCTTGGGGACGCCGAGGACCTTGTAGTAGTCCTTCTCGATGAAGTCCTTGGTGCTCATCCCCGACGTCCCTCCTCTCTCGTCACTTCGAGCTCAGCCCTCCTCCGGGCCACCGCTCTCCTTGTTCCCGGCGGACCCGGCGTTCCCGGCGTTCCCGGCGTTCCCGGCGTCCTCGGCGTCAGCAGTGCCTCCGCCGTTCGCGGCGTTCTCCGTGGAGTCGGCCTGTGCCTCGGTGCTCTCCTCGGCCGGTTTGCCCGGCTGCGCGCCCGGCTGCGGCTCGGCGACCGCCACCCGCGCGGGGCGGATGGTGCGCTCGCCGATCCGGTACCCGGGCTGCAGAATCGCCACGCACGTCGTCTCCGTGACGTCCGGCGCGTAGGAGTGCATCAGGGCCTCGTGGATCGTCGGGTCGAAGGGCTCGCCCTCCTTGCCGAACTGCTGGAGGCCCATCTTGGCGATGACCGCCTCCAGCGACTCCGCGACCGACTTGAAGCCGCCCACGAGTTCGCCGTGGTCCCGGGCGCGACCGATGTCGTCGAGTACGGGAAGCAGCTCGGACAGGAGGTTCGCGACAGCGACCTCCTTGACCGCTACGCGGTCCCGCTCGACCCGGCGGCGGTAGTTCTGGTACTCGGCCTGGAGTCGCTGGAGGTCCGCCGTGCGCTCGTTCAGCGCGGTGCGTACCTGGTCCAGCTGGGCCACCAGGCCCGCGTTCTCGTTCGCGTCCCCGGCCGGGGCCGCCCCCTCTTCGGAGGCGGCGGCCTGCGGCTCGGCGTCGTCAGGAGTGGCGCCGGAAGGGACGTCGGGCTTCTCTTCAAAACCCGGGGTCTCCTCCGTCACGCGGCACCGTCCTTGCGCTCGTCGTCCACGATCTCGGCGTCGACGACGTCGTCGTCGCCACCCTTGTCACCGGGGGCACCCGCGCCCGCGCCCGGAGCCTCGCCACCGGCGGCCTGCGCGCCCTGGGCGTCGGCGTACATGGCCTGGCCCAGCTTCTGCGAGACGGCGGCGACCTTCTCCGTGGCGGTGCGGATCTCGGCGCTGTCCTCGCCCTTGAGCTTCTCCTTCAGCTCGGCGACGGCGGACTCGACCTCGGTCTTCACCTCGCCCGGGACCTTGTCCTCGTTGTCCTTGAGGAACTTCTCGGTCTGGTAGACGAGCTGCTCGCCCTGGTTGCGGGACTCGGCGGCCTCGCGGCGGGCGTGGTCCTCCTCCGCGTACTTCTCGGCCTCCTGGCGCATCCGGTCGACCTCGTCCTTCGGCAGCGAGGAGCCGCCGGTGACGGTCATCTTCTGCTCCTTGCCGGTGCCGAGATCCTTCGCCGTGACGTGCATGATGCCGTTGGCGTCGATGTCGAAGGCGACCTCGATCTGCGGGACGCCGCGGGGCGCCGGCGGCAGACCGGTCAGCTCGAACATACCGAGCTTCTTGTTGTACGCCGCGATCTCGCGCTCGCCCTGGTAGACCTGGATCTGCACGGAGGGCTGGTTGTCCTCGGCGGTGGTGAAGATCTCCGAACGCTTCGTCGGGATCGTCGTGTTCCGCTCGATCAGCTTGGTCATGATGCCGCCCTTGGTCTCGATACCGAGGGACAGCGGGGTGACGTCGAGGAGCAGGACGTCCTTGACCTCGCCCTTGAGGACACCGGCCTGCAGGGCGGCGCCGATGGCGACGACCTCGTCCGGGTTGACGCCCTTGTTGGCGTCCTTGCCGCCGGTCAGCTCCTTGACGAGCTCCGCGACGGCGGGCATCCGGGTGGAGCCACCGACGAGAACGACGTGGTCGATCTCGGACAGCTGGATGCCGGCGTCCTTGATGACGTTGTGGAACGGCGTCTTGCAGCGCTCCAGCAGGTCGGACGTCAGCTGCTGGAACTGGGCCCGGGTGAGCTTCTCGTCCAGGTGCAGCGGGCCCTCGGCGGACGCCGTGATGTAGGGCAGGTTGATCGAGGTCTCGGTGGACGAGGACAGCTCGATCTTGGCCTTCTCGGCGGCCTCGCGCAGGCGCTGGAGGGCCATCTTGTCCTTGCCGAGGTCCACGCCGTGGCCCGACTGGAACTGCTTGACCAGGTAGTCGACGACGCGCTGGTCCCAGTCGTCACCACCGAGGTTGTTGTCACCGTTGGTGGCCTTCACCTCGACGACACCGTCGCCGATCTCCAGCAGCGAGACGTCGAACGTACCGCCACCGAGGTCGAAGACCAGGATGACCTGCTCGTCCTTGTCCAGGCCGTACGCCAGCGCGGCGGCGGTCGGCTCGTTGACGATACGCAGGACGTTGAGGCCCGCGATCTCACCGGCCTCCTTGGTGGCCTGGCGCTCGGCGTCGTTGAAGTACGCCGGGACGGTGATGACCGCGTCGGTCACCTTCTCGCCCAGGTAGGACTCGGCGTCCCGCTTCAGCTTCTGCAGCACGAAGGCGCTGATCTGCTGCGGGTTGAAGTCCTTGCCGTCCAGGTTGACCTTCCAGTCGGTGCCCATGTGGCGCTTGACCGACCGGATGGTCCTGTCGACGTTCGTGACCGCCTGGCGCTTGGCCACCTCGCCGACCAGCACCTCGCCGTTCTTGGCGAAGGCGACGACGGACGGCGTGGTCCTGGCGCCCTCGGCGTTGGTGATGACGGTGGGCTCGCCGCCCTCCAGAACGCTGACGACGGAGTTAGTCGTGCCCAGGTCGATGCCGACCGCACGTGCCATGGTGAATAACCTCCAGCTGACTTGAGTGGAACAGGCTCAAGTGTGCACGACGCCCGCCGCGGGGTCAACAG
>NZ_BAABCQ010000023.1:0-60811 GCF_039539045.1 Streptomyces marokkonensis | reverse complement strand
CGATCCACATGCTGCCCGCTTCGTACGCGTATGACCCGGTCAAACCCCCACATACCGCCGCCTCCTCGCGCGTCGGCACGCGCCCGCGTGATAACACATGGCGTGCCCATACGTAACCCCATCCGGCGATGCAATTTCGAATTTCCCTGGGTAAATTCAATTTGCATGACTGCCGCGCAAGCAGACCTGCAAATCGACCGTCCGAGAGTGGCCGACGGGGCCGCTCTGTGGCGGATAGCGAGGGATTCCGAGGTCCTCGACCTGAACTCGTCCTACAGCTATCTGCTCTGGTGCCGGGACTTCGCCGCCACGTCGGCCGTCGCCCGCGACGGGCACGGTGTGCCGGTCGGCTTCGTCACCGGCTACATACGGCCGGACCGGCCGGACACCCTGCTCGTGTGGCAGGTGGCGGTGGACCATGCGTACCGTGGACGGAGGGTCGCGGCTCTCCTGCTCGACGGACTGGCCGCCCGGACCGTCGCGGAACACGGGACGACCACCATGGAGACCACCATCTCACCCGACAACACCGCGTCCCAGCGACTGTTCACCTCGTTCGCCGAGCGGCACGGCGCCCGGCTGGAGCGCGAGGTTCTGTTCGACACGGAGCTGTTCCCCGACGGGCCGCACGAGCCCGAGGTCCTGTACCGCATCGGTCCCCTGCCCACGGCCGCCGGCTGACCGACCGGCCTCCCGGACGACCCGGCACCCCTGGCCGTCCGGCCCCGAGACTTCCCGGCCGGGACCGCACCGGTCCCCCGGACCCGTACGACCTTCCTCTCCCACCCTCACCCAACGAGGAGCGATTCGTCGTGACCATCACCCAGCCCGACCTCAGCGTCTTCGAGACCGTGGAGTCCGAGGTGCGCAGCTACTGCCGCGGCTGGCCCACCGTCTTCGACCGTGCGCTCGGCAGCCGCATGTACGACGAGGACGGCCACGAGTACCTCGACTTCTTCGCCGGAGCGGGCTCGCTCAACTACGGGCACAACAACGCCGTCCTGAAACGCGCGCTGATCGACTACCTGGAGCGGGACGGCGTCACGCACGGTCTCGACATGTCGACCACCGCCAAGCGCCGCTTCCTGGAGACGTTCCAGAACCTGGTGCTGCGGCCGCGTGACCTGCCGTACAAGGTCATGTTCCCGGGCCCGACGGGCACCAACGCCGTGGAGTCCGCGCTGAAGCTGGCGCGGAAGGTGAAGGGACGCGAGTCGATCGTGTCGTTCACCAACGCCTTCCACGGCATGTCCCTGGGCTCGCTCGCCGTGACCGGCAACGCCTTCAAGCGGGCCGGCGCCGGCATCCCGCTGGTACACGGCACGCCGATGCCGTTCGACAACTACTTCGACGGCACCGTCGAGGACTTCCTGTGGTTCGAGCGGCTGCTCGAGGACCAGGGCTCCGGCCTCAACAAGCCGGCCGCCGTGATCGTCGAGACCGTGCAGGGCGAGGGCGGCATCAACGTCGCCCGGGCCGAGTGGCTGCGCGCCCTGTCCGAGCTGTGCCGGCGCCAGGACATGCTGCTCATCGTCGACGACATCCAGATGGGCTGCGGCCGTACCGGCGCCTTCTTCTCCTTCGAGGAGGCGGGCATCACGCCGGACATCGTCACCGTCTCCAAGTCGATCAGCGGCTACGGCATGCCCATGGCCCTGACCCTGTTCAAGCCGGAGCTGGACGTCTGGGAGCCGGGCGAGCACAACGGCACCTTCCGCGGCAACAACCCGGCCTTCGTCACGGCGACCGCCACCCTGGAGGCCTACTGGGCCGACGGGTCGGCGATGGAGAAGCAGACCCGCAAGCGCGGCGAGCAGGTCGAGCAGCACATGATCGCCATCACCGAGGAGAACCTCGCCGACGTCAAGGAGTACCGCGGGCGCGGTCTGGTCTGGGGCCTGGAGTTCCACGACAAGGCCCGCGCGGGGAAGGTCGCGGCGCGCGCCTTCGAACTGGGGCTCCTGATCGAGACGTCCGGCCCCGAGAGCGAGGTCGTCAAGCTGCTCCCGGCGCTCACCATCACGACCGACGAGCTGGACGAGGGCATGAAGACCCTCGCCCGGGCCGTGCGCGAGACCGCCTGACACCGTCGGCGCCGCCCGGCAGCACCGTACTTCCGGCGCTCTCGGCCCACGCGGCCGAGGGCGCCGGGGACCCTTGCACACCCTTCACCTAGGAGGCATCGCAACACCGTGATCGTCCGTTCGTTCAAGGAGATCGAAGGCACCGACCGGCACGTGAAGTCGGCGTCCGGCACCTGGGAAAGCAAGCGCATCGTCCTGGCCAAGGAGAAGGTCGGCTTCTCCGTCCACGAGACGATTCTGTACGCGGGTACGGAGACGTCGATGTGGTACGCGAACCACATCGAGGCCGTCGTCTGCACCAAGGGCGACGCCGAGCTGACCGACCGCGAGACGGGGAAGACGTACCACATCACGCCTGGCACGATGTATCTCCTCAACGGCCATGAGCGGCACACGCTCAAGGTCAAGGAGGACTTCCACTGCATCTGCGTGTTCAACCCGCCCGTGACCGGACGGGAGGATCACGACGAGAACGGCGTCTACCCGCTGCTCACCGAGGAGGTGTGAGTCACCGTGACCACGACCACGAACGTCACTGACCTCTATCCCACCCGCGGCGCCACCGAGGTGGCGACTCCCCGGCAGGACCCGGTCGTCTGGGGCTCCCCGGACGCCCCCGGTCCGGTCGCGCCCGGTGACCTGCGGTCCCTCGAGCGCGACGGCTTCCTCGCCATCGACCAGCTCATCGGACCGGACGAGGTCGACGTCTACGCGCGTGAGCTGGAGCGACTCACCACCGACCCGGCCGTCCGCGCGGACGAGCGTTCGATCGTCGAGCCGCAGTCCCAGGAGATCCGGTCCGTCTTCGAGGTCCACAGGATCAGCGAGGTCTTCGCGAAGCTCGTGCGTGACGAGCGTGTGGTCGGGCGGGCCCGGCAGATCCTCGGCTCGGACGTCTACGTCCACCAGTCGCGGATCAACGTCAAGCCGGGCTTCGGGGCCAGCGGCTTCTACTGGCACTCGGACTTCGAGACCTGGCACGCCGAGGACGGCCTGCCGAACATGCGCACGATCTCCGTATCGATCGCGCTCACCGAGAACTACGACACCAACGGCGGTCTCATGATCATGCCGGGGTCGCACAAGACGTTCCTCGGGTGCGCGGGGGCCACGCCGAAGGACAACTACAAGAGGTCCCTGCAGATGCAGGACGCGGGGATCCCGTCCGACGAGGCGCTGACGAAGATGGCCTCGGAGTACGGCGTCAAGCTGTTCACCGGCAAGGCCGGCTCGGCGACCTGGTTCGACTGCAACTGCATGCACGGATCGGGCGACAACATCACGCCGTTCCCGCGCAGCAACGTGTTCATCGTGTTCAACAGCGTGGAGAACACGGCGGTCGAGCCGTTCGCGGCACCGATCCGGCGGCCGGAGTTCATCGGCGCGCGGGACTTCACACCGGTGAAGTGACCCGCGTCTGAACCCGGGCAGGGGCCTTTTCGTGTGGGACGGGAGGCCCCTGCCCGATATTGTCGCGGCCGCGCTGTCGCGCACCGGCTGTCTCAGCCCGCCAGCACGTCCAGCAGCCGGTCGACGTCCGCCGCGGTGTTGTACAGGTGGAACGCGGCCCGCAGATTGCCCGCCCGGTCGGAGACCTGCACGCCGGCCCGGCCCAGCTCACCCTGCCGGTGGCCCAGTCCGGGCACCGACACGATCGCGGATCCCGGCGCGGGCACCGGCTCCTGCCCCAGGGAGCCCAGTCCGTCCCGGAACCGGTCGGCGAGGGCGGTGTCGTGGGCGTGCACGGCGTCCACGCCCAACTCCTCGATCAGGGCCAGGGAGTGCCGGGCGCCCGTGTAGGAGAAGAGAGCCGGACTCTCGTCGAAACGCCGGGCGGAGTGCGCGAGTTCCTCGACGGGGCCGTAGCAGCTGTCCCAGGGCCGCTCGCCCGACGCCCACCCGGCGAACAGCGGCGTCAGCCCACCGAAGTCCTCCGGTACGACGAGGAAGGCGACGCCGCGTGGGCAGAGCACCCACTTGTAGCCGACGGCGGCCACGAAGTCGAAGTCGCCCGCGGCCAGCGGCAGCCACCCGTTGGACTGCGAGGCGTCGATCAGCGTGCGCGCCCCGTGCGCCCGGGCGGCGTCCCGCAGCGCCGCGAGGTCGGCGATCCGTCCGTCGGCGGACTGGACGGAACTGACCGCGACGAGCGCGGTCCCAGGTCCCACCGAGTCGGCGATCCGCTCCAGCGGCACGCTGCGCACCTTCAGGTCGCCGCGCGTGTGCAGCGGGTTCACCAGGGAACTGAAGTCGGCTTCCGCGGTGAGGACTTCGGCGCCCGCGGGCAGCGAGGCGGCGACGAGCCCGCTGAAGGTGGCGACCGACGAGCCCGCCGCGACCCGGGTGGCGGGCACCCCCAGGAGCCGGGCGAAGGCGGACCGGCACGCCTCGACGTCGGCGAACATGTCGAGCGGCTGCCCCTCGGCGGCGGACGCCGCCGCGTCACGCATCGCGACGAGGCTCCGGGCGGGGAGCAGGCCGGTACTGGCGGTGTTCAGGTACGTGGTCTTCGGGGCGAACTCGGCACGGACGAGGTTCTCGAAGCTCTCCATGGCACCACTGTGCGGCCCCGGCACCTCCCCGTCCATCGCGTATTTCTACGCGGTTCCTCCAAGCAACGCTTATGTGCGGGCCCTCACCTGGGGCTCTCGGCCCCCGGCACCGCGCATCCGTCGGGACCGCACGCCTCGGCACCCCCGTCGTCGATCAGCTTCAGGGGCGTGCGCTCGCCCCAGGCCTGGGTCAGCGCCTGGGCGAAGACCTCCGCGGGCTGGGCGCCGGAGACGCCGTACGCCCGGTCCAGGACGAAGAACGGCACGCCCGTGGCGCCGAGCTGCGCGGCCTCCCGCTCGTCGGCGCGCACCTCGTCGGCGTAGGCGGCGGGGTCGGCGAGCACCTCGCGGGCGGCGTCCGCGTCCAGGCCGGCGGCGACGGCCAGCTCCACGAGCCGCTCGTCGTCGGCGAAGACGGAACGCTCCTCGGCGAAGTTGGCCCGGTAGAGCGCGTCCAGCAGCGCCTCCTGCCGGCCCCGTTCCTTGGCGAGGTGCAGCAGCCGGTGCATGTCGAAGGTGCTGCCGTGGTCACGGTCCCGGGTACGGTAGTCCAGGCCCTCGGCGGCGGCCTGCGCGCCGAGGTTGTCCTCGCCGGCCCGCGCCTGCTCCTCGCTCATGCCGTACTTCGCGGTGAGCATCGTCAGCACGGGCTGGACGTCGTCCTTGGCCCGCCCGGGGTCCAGCTCGAACGACCGGTGGACCACCTCGACGCCCTCACGGTGCGGGAAGGCCGCCAGGGCCTTCTCGAAGCGGGCCTTTCCCACGTAGCACCACGGGCAGGCGATGTCGCTCCAGATCTCGACGCGCATGTCTCGGCTCTTCTCCAGTCGTACGGGGGCGGAGGCGCTCTTCGCCTCGCACGTGAACGTCCGGGCGGCGGGCCGCATTCCCCCGGTACGTCATTCCCCCGGTACGTCATTCTGCCGGCACGTCGAAGCGCAGGAACAGGTGGTGGTCGCCCTCGGCGGGCGGGTTCTCCGGGTCGGGGAACCAGCCCCGGCGGGCGTAGAAGGCCTGGGCACGGCGGTTGTCGACGTGTACCTCCAGGACGGCCGTCCGTCTGCCGTCGGCGCGCCACTGTTCGACGCAGGCCGTGTGCAGGGCGGTGCCGATGCCGGAGCGCCAGTGGTCGGGGGCGACGTGGAACTGGAACAGCTTGACCGTGTCCGCAGGGCCGTCCTCCGGGACGCGGAAGGAGGCGATGCCGACGAGGCCGCCCCGTTCCACGGCGCAGAGCACGTGCCCGTCGGGCCGTTCGGCGGCGGTACGCCAGACGGACACCCAGTCGAAGCCGTCGTCGGGGAGTCCGTCCGGGTAGTACGTCGCCCGGGCTCGGGCGTGCAGGGCGGCGACGGTCTCGGCCTCGACGGGCAGGGCGGTGCGGATCACCCGGCTTCCGGTCACACGTTCGCTGATCATGCAACGCAGGACGCGGAAGCCGGGGCCTCCGGTTGCGTCAGCCGCCGTCGCGCAGGTCCGCGGGCGCGGACGGCCGGAACTCCAGGTGGTCGTACGTCACCACGCACCCCTCCCCCGTCGGTGCCTGGGCCAGAAAGCCGACCAGGGCCGCGCCGGTCTCCTTCTCGTCGCCCAGGGTGAACAGCCGGACGAAGATCCAGCGCTCGCCGTCGAGGGAGGCGTGGAAGGCGAAGGCCCGTCCGGTCCGGCTGACTCGCAGCCAGACGGAACTCCCGTCCACGGTGAAGGAGTTGCAGTCGTCGGAGTGCCCCCGGGTGACCACCGTGCAGACGGTGGGCACGGCCGGGGAGTACTCCAGGCACAGCTTGGCCCAGGCCCGGTCGCCGACGTGGACGTAGAGGACCCCGGCGTCGAAGGCGCCGTTGAACCCGACCGTGACGCGGGCGATCAGCTGGAAGTCGCCGTCGGGAGCGCCCAGCAGCCGGGGCGCGTCGGAGGCGGGCTCCAGCTCCTCGCCGGTGGGCGGCACGAACCGGTCCTGCCGGGGTCCGGCCGTGCCCGTGAGCACTCCGTCCCCGTAGGTCCAGCCGCCGTCGGGGCCGTGGGGGCGGAGGGGGAAGGGCAGTTCGGGAATCTCGAGATCCATGGCCCTATCGCTCCAGAGCCCCGTTGAACCGGCGAGGCAGCCCCAGCGGGTTTCCGTCCCGCAGCTCCGCGGGAAGCAACGCCTCCGGCGTGTTCTGGTACGCGACCGGCCTCAGCCACCGCTCGATCGCGGTACCGCCCACCGACGTGGACGTCGAGGTCGTGGCCGGGTACGGCCCCCCGTGCTGCTGGGCCGCGGCCACGGCGACCCCCGTGGGCCAGCCGTTGACCAGCACCCGCCCCGCGAGCGGCGTCAGCTCCGCGAGGATCTCCGCCCCGCGCCCCTGGCCCGCCGTCTCCTCGGCGGAGAGCTGCACGGTCGCCGTGAGGTTGCCCGGCAGCCGGGACAGCACGCCCCGCACCTCGGACTCGTCCTCGTAGCGGGCCACCACGGTGACCGGCCCGAAGCACTCCTCCAAAAGCAGGTCGTGCTCGCCCTGGGCCGCCAGCCGCCCGGCCGGTACGGTGAGGAAGCCGGCGGCGACGGTGTGCTCGCCGCCCGAGCCCGGCGTCACCGGGGAGTCCACGTCGGGCAGCGCCGCGCGCTCGGCGACGCCGGCGACGAAGTTGTCCCGCATGCGGTGGTCGAGCAGTACGCCGGCGTCGGTGTCGCTGACCGCGTCCGTGAGGGACTTGACCAGGCCGTCACCGGCGGCGCCCGTCGGCACCAGGACCAGTCCGGGCTTCACGCAGAACTGGCCGACACCCAGGGTCATCGAACCGGCCAGCCCCGCGCCGATCGCCTCCGCCCGCTCGGTGGCCGCCGCCTCGGTGACGACGACCGGGTTCAGCGAGCCCAGCTCTCCGTGGAAGGGGATGGGGACGGCACGGGCCGCCGCGGCGTCGAACAGCGCGCGGCCACCACGTACGGACCCGGTGAAGCCGGCCGCCGCGACCAGCGGGTGCCTGATCAGTTCCACGCCCGCCTCGAAGCCGTGCACCAGGCCGAGGACGCCGTCGGGGAGGCCGTGCCGGTCGGCGGCCCGGCGCAGCACCTTGGCGACCAGCTCGGACAGGGCCGGGTGGTCGGGGTGCGCCTTGACCACTACCGGGCAGCCGGCCGCGAGGGCGCTCGCGGTGTCGCCGCCGGGGACGGAGAAGGCGAAGGGGAAGTTGGAGGCCGAGTAGACGGCGACGACACCGAGGGGCACCTTGTAGCGGCGCAGGTCCGGGATGGGCGGGGTGGCGGTGTCGTCGGGGTGGTTGACGACGACGCCGAGGAACTCGCCCTCGTCGACGATGTCGGCGGAGGCCCGCAACTGGTAGCTGGTGCGGGTGAGTTCGCCGGTGAGCCGGACCGGGCCGAGCGCGGTCTCCGCGTCGGCCACCTCGACGAGGGTGCTCTCGGCCGCCTTCAGCTCGTCGGCGGCGGTGCGCAGGAAGGCCGCGCGGACACTCCGGTCGGCGAGGGCGTCCCGGGCGGCGTGCGCGGCGCGGACCGCGGCGTCCACCTCCTGGGCCGAGGCTTCCACCGCGACCTGTTCACGCTGCTTCCCGGTACGGGGGTCGACACTCCAGACTGGTGCTGCTGCCACCGCGGGTCCCTCCACGTGCTCTGCGTCGGACGTGCTCTGCATCGGAGGCGTCCGGTACGGACTCGGTCGATCGCGACTCGTTCGTCGCGATCAACTCGTTCGATATACTGAACGCTGTCTCTGATGATGAATATGCTGTTGGAGACTATATCTTCAGCTTCCCGTCGAACGAAGGGGTCAAGGGCGATGTCTGCTGTCGAGACGGGGGGCGGAGCGCAGGTCAAGTCCGCGGTACGGACGGTCGAGCTGCTCGAGTACTTCGCCGGACGCCCCGGTATGCACTCCCTCGCGTCGGTCCAGGAGGCCGTCGGATACCCCAAGTCGAGTCTCTACATGCTGCTGCGCACGCTGGTGGAGCTGGGCTGGGTGGAGACGGACGCCACGGGCACGCGGTACGGCATCGGGGTGCGGGCGCTGCTGGTCGGCACGTCGTACATCGACGGCGACGAGGTGGTCGCGGCGGCGCGGCCGACGCTGGACCGACTCTCCGACGACACCACGGAGACCATCCACCTCGCGCGCCTGGACGGCACGAACGTCGTCTATCTGGCCACCCGTCAGTCGCAGCACTACCTGCGGCCCTTCACCCGGGTCGGCCGCCGGCTGCCCGCGCACTCGACGTCGCTGGGCAAGGCGCTGCTGAGCACGTACACCGACGAGCAGGTCCGCAAGATGCTGCCCGAGACGCTGCCCGCGCTGACCGAGCACACCATCACCGACCGGGAGCGGCTCATCGAGGAGCTGCGCCAGGTGCGGGAGCGGGGCTTCGCCGTGGACCGCGAGGAGAACACGCTGGGGCTGCGCTGCTTCGGCGTCGCGGTCCCCTACCGCACGCCCGCGCGGGACGCGATCAGCTGCTCGGTGCCGGTGGCGCGGCTGACGCCCGCGCACGAGCAGATGGTGAAGGACGCGCTGTTCGACGCGCGGGACCGGCTGACACTGGCCACGCGTAGGCTCTGATCAGGTTCTCAAGGCCGCGAACCTCGCCCTTCGGGGCGGGGACATGGCCGGAATCCAGCCGCACTTGAGCCTTGACACGATCATCCGCTATCGCGTTAGCCGTGTCCCAGATCGTGAAGCGGGCGTACAAGTACCGCTTCTACCCGACCAGCGAACAGACGGAGCTGCTGGCAGAGAGGTGAAAGGCCTGCGGAGGGCCGGTAAGACCACCCCCGGAGAACTCCGGGGAGGCGCAGCCCGATGAAACAGGAACATCATTCCCGCGAGGGAATGAAGCCCCGCCAGGGCGGGGAGAAGTCACCCATGCACATCGCTCTGCGCGAGGTACACGACAGCGACCTGCCCGTCTTCTTCCGGCAGATGAACGATCCGGAGGCCCTGAGCATGGCGGCCTTCACCCCCGAGGATCCGGCGGACCGGGACGCCTTCGAGGCCCACTGGAGGAAGATCCGGGCCTCGCTCGCCGTCGTACGGACGATCCTGGGCGACGGTGACGTCATCGGCAGCGCGGCGGTGTACGGGGAGCCGGGCGAGCGCGAGGTGACGTACTGGGTGGACCGCGCCCACTGGGGCCGGGGTGTGGCCACGGCGGCGCTGCGGGTGCTGCTGGCCGAGGTGCGCGACCGCCCGCTGTACGCGCGGGCGGCGGCGGACAACACCGGGTCGCGGCGGGTCCTGGAGAAGTGCGGCTTCGTGACGAGTGCCCGCGCCCGGGGGTTCGCCCCGGCCCGGGGCGAGGAGATCGACGAGGTCGTCCTCCACCTCGCGGGCTGACCCGCTCCGCCGCGCGGCGGAGGCGGATCGTCGGCGCGCAGGAGGTGCCGGGGGGCCTTGGCGCGGGAGCGTGGAGGCATGACGCCGACGCTCGCACCCACTTCCGCCACTTCGGCCGCCCCGTCCCCCGCGCCCACCCGGACCCGGGGGCTGCTGCGGGCGGTCGCCGTCGTCTCCTGCCTGCCGTATCTCACGCTCAAGGTCGCCTGGATCGCGGGGAGCCGGACCGGGATCCCGGACGGCAGCGTCCTGCTGGACCACCGGGTCGCCATGGCGGTGGGCAACGGGCTCACCGTCCTGCTGGACAGCTGTGTGATCGTACTGGCTCTGGTGCTGAGCCGGCCGTGGGGTCTGCGGGTGCCCGCGCGGCCGCTGGCCTTCCCGGTGTGGGTCGCCACGGGGCTGCTCGCGCCGATCATGGTTGGGTTCCCGCTGCAGCTCCTGACGCAGGCGCTCGGCGGTGGCACCGCGACGGCGTCCGGCCCGGGACACGAACCCTTCCTGCACTCATGGGTGTTCGCGGTCGTGTACACCGGGTTCATCGTGCAGGGACTCGCCCTCGGGACGCTGTTCGCGCTCTACGCGCGTGACCGCTGGGGGCATCTGTGGCGCGGACGGGTGTGGGAGCTGCCGGTCGCCGTCGTGGGGACGCGGTACAAGGCCGTCGCCGTCGCCGCGGCGGTCCTCGCCCCGTTCCCGCTCGCCGTCCGGCTGTACTGGGCGTGCGGCGGCACGGCGGGTCTCGGGGCGGCCGCGGAACGCACCGTTGACTTCCGGGTGCTGGACGGCATGCACGTCGCCCTCCTCCTGGTGGCCGTGGCCGGCACCCTGCTGCTCGCCTTCCGCCGTGCCCGGATCCTGCCGGTCACGGTGCCCCTCGCGACGAACTGGGTCTGTTCCGGCGCCGCGGCCTGCTGGGGCGGCTGGCTGCTGCTCGCCGCGCTGCTGCCGTCCGACGATCCCGCCGACCGCCCGGCACTGCTGATGACGCTCACCTACGCTGGCCAGATGACCGTCGGTCTCCTCCTCGCCTCAGTCGGCGCCCACTTCCTCGCCCGGCGGTCGGCCACTGCCCGCACGCGGCCGTGACCGCACTCGCCCGGCTCCTGTTCGGCCGGCGGGCACGTCTGCGGTGGATCCACCTGATCCTCGGCGGCGCGCTCGCCATGCCGTACGTGCTGGTCGGTTCGGTCGTCGTCGGCCCGGTCGCCGGGGACGCGGACGTCTTCCGGTCCCTCTCCCTGCAACTGGCCTCGTTCGCCTTCGGGTTGCCGCTCGCCGCCGTCACCTCGCTGTTCCCCCTGACCCGGCCCCTGGAGTCCGGCGTCGTGCGGTGGCTGTGCGGCGTGGCGGCCGACCGGCTCGCGTACGGGCCCGCCCGGACGAAGGGCGAGAAGGGGCGTACGGCGGCCTGGTTCACGCTGCACCTGGGGGTCGGCGGGATCATCGCGGGGATGTCGCTGGCGGTGCCGCCGTTCGCGGCCGCGCTGATCGCGCTGCCCTTCGTACCGGCGCTGCGGGACGAGGGGACGGGGCTGCCCGGTGTCCTCCACCATGCCTGGGCGCTCGCGCTCGCACCGGTCGCGGGGGCCGCGATGCTGGTCGCGCTCGCCGGATGCGCCGCCGGGTGCGGCGCGCTGCTGGCCCGTTGGGCGCCCGCGCTGCTCGGCCCGTCCCCCGAGGACCGGGTCGCGGCGGCCGAGGCACGCGCCGCCGACCTCGCCGTCCGCAACCGGCTCGCGCGCGAACTGCACGACTCGGTCGGCCACGCCCTGAGCGCGGTCACCCTCCAGGCGAGCGCGGCCCGCCGACTCCTCGACACCGACCCGGAGTTCGTCCGCGAGGCCCTCACCGCGATCGAGGACACCACCCGCCGTACGGTCGGCGAACTCGACGCCGTACTGGGCGTACTGCGGAACGGCGACGCGCCCGGCACCGCGCCGGCCCCGACGCTCGGCGCCGACCTCGACGGCCTGCTGCGCCGCACCCGTGCGGGCGGCCTGCGGGTGACGGCCACCGTCGCCACCGACCCGCAGGCGCTGCCGCCGCTGGTCTCCCGCGAGGCGTACCGCATCGTGCAGGAGGGGTTGAGCAACGCGCTCAGGCACGGGGGCGGGCAGGTCACGGTGGCCCTGCGCGTCGAGGTGCTGGACGATCAACTGCGGATCACCGTCGAGAACCCTCTCCGTGACGCCGGTGAGACCGGTGAGGCCCGCACCCCGCGCCCCGGCGGCGGCCATGGCCTGCGCGGCATCACCGACCGCGCCCGACTGCTGGGCGGCGCGGCCCAGGCGGGCGGCGCCGGGGGGACGTGGCGGCTCCACGTGCGACTGCCGCTGAGGGGCACGGCATGACCGGCCCGGAGAACACCGTACGATCCGCCGGGAGGTGGCCGTGCGCCCCGCCGCGAGGCGAGGGCCCAGAGCCCCGTCCTGAGGAGGCGGACTCGTGCCCGCCGCCGCGCCAAGGCCGGAAGCCCCGTCCCGAGGAGGCGGACTTGTGCCCCGCCGTAGGGAGGGGCCGTGCGACCCGCCGCGAGGAGACCGTGTGACCCGCTCACGGAGGACCCCATGACCCGACCGCCGATCCGGATCGTCCTCGCCGACGACGAGCGCATGGTGCGCACCGCCCTGCGCGCCATCCTCTCCGCCGAACCGGACCTGGAGATCGCCGGTGAGGCGGCCACGGGGACCGAGGCCGTCTCCGTCGTGCGGGAGACCCGGCCGGACGTGGTCCTGATGGACGTCCGCATGCCCGAGACCGACGGCATCCGCGCCACCGAGCAGATCCTCGCCACGCTCGCCGAGCCGCCCCGCATCGTGGTCGTGACCACCTTCGAGAACGACTCCTACGTCTACGACGCGCTACGTGCCGGGGCCGCCGGCTTCCTGCTCAAGCGCGTCGACGCCGACACCCTCGTCCAGTCCGTACGGCTGGTGGCGCACAGCGACACGCTGCTGTTCCCGTCGGCGGTACGGACGCTGGCGGCCGAGCACGCGCGCGCGAACCCCGACCCGCCCGCCTGGGTGGCGCGGCTCACGGAACGCGAGGGCGAGGTGCTGCGCCTGATGGCGACCGGGCTGGCCAACGCGGAGATCGCGGAGCGCATGCGGGT
The DNA here is from genome assembly GCF_039539045.1 of Streptomyces marokkonensis. Lineage (NCBI taxonomy): Bacteria > Bacillati > Actinomycetota > Actinomycetes > Kitasatosporales > Streptomycetaceae > Streptomyces > Streptomyces marokkonensis. The sequence goes on along the minus strand of NZ_BAABCQ010000023.1, from coordinate 47,727 downwards.
GGGGCCCGCCACGGTGAAGACCCATGTCGCGTCGGTACTGGCCAAGACCGGCACCCGGGACCGCACCCAGGCGGTCATCCGGGCCTACGAGGCGGGCTTCACGAAGCCGGTCTCGTGACTCCGGTCGTGACTCCGGTCTCGGACTCCGGTCTCGGACTCCGGTCTCGGACTCCGGTCTCGGACTCCGGTCTCGTGAGACCGGTTGTATGAACCGAAGATGAGAAAATGGGGCGATGGGAACGATTCGCTCCCGGCCGTTCGTCCTGCCAGTGGGATGAACAAGACGATCAGGCGTGCATCGGTCTTCACGCTGCTCCTGGTGTTCGCTCTGCTGGTCAGGGCGACCTGGGTGCAGTTCTACGACGGCCGGGCACTCGCGGACGACAAGGAAAACCGGCGCAACGCGATCGAGACGTACGCGGAGCCGCTGGGGAACATCATCGTGGCCGGCCGGTCGATCACCGGCTCGGCGCCCACGGAGGGGGGTGACCTCGCCCACAAGCGCACGTACGACAAGGGCAAGCTGTACGCGGCGGTGACGGGCTACGCCTCGCAGGCGTACGCGCCCACGCAGCTGGAGGGCATCTACCAGGATCTGCTCAACGGCACCGATCCCCGGTTGAAGACGGTGATGGACACGGTCACCGGCACCCGGGCCGAGCCGGGCAACGTGGTCACGACGATCGACCCGGACGTACAGAAGGCCGGGTTCGAGGCGCTGGGCGAGACCAAGGGCGCCGCGGTCGCGATCGACCCGAAGACGGGCAGGATCCTGTCGGTCGTGTCGACCCCGTCGTACGACCCGAGCTCGCTGACCGACGCCAACACCGCCGGCGAGGCGTGGGAGAGGCTCACCGGGGACCCGGACAAGCCGCTGACCAACCGGGCGCTGCGCCAGCCGCTGCCGCCGGGCTCGACGTTCAAGCTGGTCGTGGCGGCCGCCGCGCTGGAGGACGGGCTCTACGGATCGGTGGACGAGAAGACGGACAGCCCGGACCCGTACCGGCTGCCGGGCACCGTGACGGACCTGACGAACGAGAATCCGAACGCCCCCTGCGAGAACGCCACGATCCGCACCGCGCTGCAGTACTCGTGCAACAACGTCTTCGCGAAGATGGCCGTCGACCTGGGCCAGGACACGCTGCGGGCCACGGCCGAGAAGTTCGGGTTCAACGACGAGACGCAGGACGTTCCGGTGCGGGCCCACACCAGCGTGTACCCGAAGGACATGAACAAGTCGTCGACGGCCCTGACGGGCATCGGCCAGTTCGACGTGACGGCCACCCCGCTGCAGATGGCGATGGTCTCGGCGGCTCTCGCCAACGGCGGCGAGCTGGTCTCGCCGCACATGGTGTCGCAGATCACCGACAGCGGCGGTGACGTCCTGGAGGACCCCGGCGACGCCGGCTCGAAGCGGATCGTCAGCTCCTCCACCGCCGAGCAGTTGCAGTCGGCCATGGAGACCGTCGTGGACAAGGGCACGGGGTCGAACGCGCAGATCTCCGGCGCGACCGTGGGCGGCAAGACGGGAACGGCCCAGCACGGCGAGAACAACAGCAAGACCCCGTACGCCTGGTTCACCTCGTACGCCGAGTCCGACTCGTCGGACAGGGAGGTCGCCGTGGCGGTCATCATCGAGCAGTCCGACGCGGCCCGCTCCGAGGTCAGCGGCAACGGCCTGGCGGCCCCCGTGGCCAAGGCGATGATGGAGGCGGCGCTCAAGAGCTGACTCTCCCGGACGGGTTCGGTCTGTCACACGGCGTTCGACGCACCGCACGGGCGGTGTGTCGGACGCTGCTACAGTTCCGGATTCCGTCCCGGCGCACGGCTGTTCGACGCCGGGGAAGCCGCTGCGAGGAGAATCCGCCCGTGGGGACAGTCGTCGACGACGCCGCCTCGGCGGAGTTCCACGCCTTCTTCGAGCGCCACTACGCCGAACTCTCCCGGCTCGCCCACCTGCTGACCGGCGAGCCGGACGCCGCCGACGACCTCGCGGCGGACGCCCTGCTGGCCCTGTGGCACCGCTGGGACCGGGTCCGCGCGGCCGACCACCCGGCGGCGTACGCGCGCGGTGTCGTCGCCAACCTCGCCCGCACCCGTATCCGCACGGCCGTGCGCGAGCGCAGACGGATCGCCCTGTTCTGGTCGCAGCGCGAGGAGAAGACGGAGAACCCGGACGTCCCGGGTGTGGTGGACGTCCAGGAGGCGCTGCGCCGACTGCCGTTCCGCAAGCGGGCGTGCGTGGTGCTGCGGCACGCGTTCGACCTCTCCGAGAAGGACACGGCGCTCGCCCTGGGCGTCTCGGTGGGTACGGTCAAGAGCCAGACGTCGAAGGGAATGGCCGAACTGCAGCGGTTGCTCGGCACCCGGGCGGCCCCGAAGCAGATGCGCGCGGTGATCGCGCGCAGCGAGACCCCGGGAGGGAACCGATGACCGGGCAGCGGGACCGGGACGAGGAGCTGCGCGCCCGGCTGCGTGAGGCGGCCGGAGCACACGAGCCCGACCGGGCGCGCGTCCTGGCCAGGGTCGAGCGCGGTATGGCGGGCCGGGGCCAGGACCGCGCCGGGCACCACCGGGCGACCCGTCCGCCGCTGCTGGGCTGGGCCCGGGTGGCCGGTGCCACGGCCGCGGTGGCGGGAGTCCTGGCTGTCGGCGGCTACGCGGTCGCGTCCGCGGTCAAGGACGACGCTCCCCCGCAGCGCTCGGTCGCCACCTCGCCGACCCCCGCACCGTCCCCGGACGGCACCACGACCCGGGCGCCCGCCCCGCCGGCCGACCCGACGCCGAGCACCGCGCCCGAGTCGGAGAAGGCCCCGGACACCTCCGCGTCCTCCCGGCAACCGACCGCGCCCGGCACCGGGGCCGGGGCCGGCACCACCGAACCACCCGCCTGGGCCGTCGAGGACGGCCCGCTGTGGTCGGACGGCTCCGTGGACCCGCACAGCAACGACTTCTGGGCCCAGAGCAACATCACCCTCAAGACCGGCGAGCCGCTGACCGCGCTCACCGTGGAGCTCAGGGTGGCGCAGACCGGCGGGGTCGCCTCCACCGGCGCCTGGCGGTCTCTGCCGGAGGACGACTTCACGCTCACCGTCGAGGAGCGGGACGGTTTCCTCGTCCACCGGTGGAAGCTCAAGCAGGGCCGTACGGTCCCGGCGGGCGAGTGGATGTTCGCCGGCCAGTACGACCACGAGCGCGGCGGCCGGGACGCGGGCGGCGACCGCTACTCCGCGACGGCCACCGCCGGGTCCGGACGACTGACGGTGAAGGGCGACTTCGCGCCCCGCGACGGCGGTTCCTGAAAGAAGTCCGAACGCACAGGCCCCGCGACCCCGGCAAGGCCCGGACGACCTCCCCTGGCCCCCTCGGCCGGCCCGTCGAACGCCCCCGCCGGCGGGCCGGCCCGGAGTCGGTCAGGCCGGTGCCGGGGTGACCGACCCCAGCCATGCGAAGGCCTCGTCCTGCATGCGCGCCGGGAACGCGTGTCCGACGTCCGGCCAGGTCTCGGCGCGCAACCGGTCGGCGGCGCCTCGGGACCGCCAGACGGCGCGCAGCCTCGCGTGCGCGGCGCGGACGCCCTCGGCGGTGAACAGGCGGTCCCGCTCTCCGCCGAGGAACAGCATCGGCCTGGGCGCGGCGATGCTCGCCACGTCGGGGATGTCGAGGTACCGGGCGAGTCCGGGGTGCAGCATGTGGAACGCCGACTGCCCGCGCAGGGAGTTGTTGCCGGGCACCATCATCTCCTTCAGGCCGGTCATCCAGCACACGCTCACCGCGGCGGCGACGTGGTCGCTGAGGGCGGCGGTCTGCCAGGCGCGGTAGCCGCCCATGGAGAAGCCGACGGCCGCGATGCGCCGGGCGTCCACGCGGTCGAGGGAGGCGAGGAAGCCGGCGGCGCGCTCGTCCTCGCGGGCCAGCAGCCCGGCGAGGGAACTGCCGAGGTGGAAGAGGTTGCCGGCCAGGGCCTGTTGCCGGGTGTAGGTGAGCGGTTCGCGGTCGCCCCACCCCAGAGCGTCCGTACAGAACACCACGTACCCGCGCCGGGCCAGTTCGTCGCCGAGGAAGCGCCCGTCGAAGTGCCGGTCGGCCCACTCCTGGGCAGCGGCGAGCCGGGAGTCGTCGTACCAGGGCCGGACCACTTTCTCCTTGCCGATGTCGAACCGGGAGCCGTGGTCGTGCAGGAGCAGGACGGCCGGGAAGGGTCCGGACCCGTGCGGGGTGAGCAGGGCGCCGCGGACCCGCCCGTAGCGGGTGAGGGAGAGGGTGACCAGTTCGCGTGTGCAGCCGTCGCCGTCCGAGCGGGCGGTGGACCGCGGGGCGTACGGCGTGGCGTCCTGCCGGTCGACGAGCAGGTGTTCCTCGACCGTCGCGCGGGCCGTCCGCCGCCACGCCTCGAAGTCCCTGACCGGCGAGGTGCCCCAGGCCAGCGGGAAGGTCAGTTCGTCCTTGAGCGCCGGGTGGAAGCCGGGCAGGGCACGGGCCGGGCCGTCGGGCAGGTCACCGGAAACGTCACCGATGGCGGGCATACGGCCGCCAGTCGCCGAGGTATGCCTCCCGGGTGTGCGACGCGGCCTCGGCGCGGGTGAGCCGCGGCCGGTTCCCGGGGACGGTGATCGCGGCACCGGGGCCGGTGTTGCGGTACTCACGGAAGCGCTGCTCCTGCCAGGGGTGCGCGTCCCGCATGTTGGCGTAGGGCTGGACCGCGTCGATGCCCGCGCCGAGGTGGGTCTCGCGCACGGTGAGCATCGGCCGGGCGGTGGTGTCGGAGCTGGGCACCCAGGGGCGGGCGAGCTTGTAGTAGCGGTCGGGGGCCTCGCTGCTGATCCGGCCGCGGGTGACGAGGTAGCCGCGCGGGTTGGCGCCCGCCGTGGACGGGGCGAACACGAAGCCGTGGGGGGCGCCGGACAGGTCGGTGCGGACCAGGGTGCGGAAGTGGCAGCGTTCGTACACGGCCGTCGCCCGGCCGAAGACGAAGTCGACGTCGCCCTCGACGTAGCAGTGGGCGTAGTACTGGCGGGCGAAGAGGCCGAGGTCGCGGGTGTCGGCGTACAGGGTGTCCTGGTGGCCGAGGAAGCGGCAGTGGTGGAACGCCGAGCGGTCGCCCTGGACCTTGATGGCGACGGCCTGGGTGCCGGTGACCTCGGGGTGGTCAGCGCGCAGCCAGTCGTTGGCGAAGGTGATCCGGTGGGCGGTGAAGCCGTCGGCTCGCACGGTGGTGGTGGCGGAGCCGCTGGTGCCGTACGTGCCGGAGCCGTCCGGTCTGGGGGTGCCGGCCGCGTTGTCGTGGACGATGACGGTGTCGCGGGGGTCCGCGGAGGCGCCGATCCAGGTCGCCCCGGTGCGGTCGGCGTCGACGGAGACCGTCTCGCGGTAGGTGCCGGGGGCGAGGACGAGTGTCCAGCCGTTGCCCTCGGCGGCGGTCACGGCGGCCTGGACGGAGGTGAAGTCGCCGCGGCCGTGCGGGTCGACGTACAGGGTCTTCGGGGTGCGGCGGGCGTCCGGTGAGCCGTACCGGCCGAACGGACGCGGGTGGGGGCGCCGGTGCGGGTCCGGGCTCGGTCGGCTGCCGGCGACGGCGGGGCCCGCCGCGAGGCCGAGGGCGGCGCCCGCGCCGGCGGTCGTCAGGAGGAAGCCTCTGCGGGACAGGGCGGGTCGGTGCATGCCGGAGCTCCTTCACGGTGCGGGGCGAGGTGAGAGGGCCGGGGCGGTGCGGGCGCCCCGGCCCTCGGTTCGGGGGCGGGCTTCAGCGCAGGCGGCCGGCGCCCGCGCCGTGGTCGACGACGAAGGGGACCGCCCAGGCCGGGAGGACCTTGGTGCGCAGGGTGGGCGTCCAGCCCGCGCCGGAGCGCAGGGGCGTGTCCGGGTTCTCCGCGTTGTGCGCGGCGATCAGGTCGACGGAGCGGCCGTTGACGCGGTTGTGCGCGGCGGTGACCGGCGAGTCGTTCCAGCGCTTCAGCACCTTCGCGGGGCTGACACCGCGCGGCAGGGTGAAGGCGTTGTGCTCGGCGACGAGCTGGGACTCCTTGCCGACGCCGAAGCTGTAGGAGTAGCCCTCGCCCGCCACGAAGTGGTTGTTGTAGACGTCGACCTGTCCGAATCGCACCCGGGGCGCCCGCTCCACGAGGCCCTCGAACAGGTTGTGGTGGAAGGTCGCCCTCAGATGGCCGCGGTCACCGGCGGCGGTGGACTCGCTGTCGCTGTTGCCGATCAGGATCGTCTTGTCGTGCTCGGTGAAGACGTTCCAGGAGGCGGTGACGTGGTCGGCGCCCTTCACGATGTCGAGCTGGCCGTCGTGCTGCTGGTACAGCATGCCGAAGTGGGTGGGCGCCTCGCTGTCGGGGTGCTCGCCGTCGGTGAAGGTGTTGTGGTCGAGCCAGACGTGCGTCGACCCGTGGACGACGGCGCTGTCGTACTCGGAGTTCCAGTTGCCCTTGTCGCCGTCGGTGGGGTCCCACTGCGGGAAGCAGTCCACGGGGCTCTCGAGTGTCAGGTTGCGGACGATGACGTTGTCCACGCCCTTGATCTGCAGGCTGGCGCCCTTGATTCCGGCGTTCCGCCCGACGCCGATGATCGTGGTGTCGGCGGGGATGTCCGCCTTGATCGCCTGGTCCTGCCGGGCGGCGGAGGCGCGGCGCAGACCCTCGGGGCTGGCGTCGGGCTCGTCGCTCAGGTCGGTCTCCATGCCCCAGCTCTCGGGGGCGTACTTCTCCAGGTAGGCGTCGAAGTCGTAGCCGGGCGCGGCGAAGGCCTCGCAGCCCTCGGAGACGGCGTCGATCGTGCCCCTCACCTTGATGATCCGCGGGGCGTCGCCGTCGGCGTCGAGCGCGGCCCTGAACTCGGCCCAGGTGGAGACGGTGTACACGTGCTCCGCGTCGGCGGCGGACCCGCCGGTGGTGCCGGTTCCGTGGGCGGCCCAGCCGTCGTTCGCCGGCAGGGTCTGCCGGGCGGTGTCGCGGGGGTGGTGGTGGCCGGGGCGGGCCTGGGCGGTGGCGGCGGTCAGGGTCAGCACGAGGGCGGTGCAGCCGGCGAGCGCGGCAACTCTGCTCGTGGCGTGCCCATGCCATCTCTGTGTGCTCATGGTGCGGCTCTCCCTTTGGTCGGGGGTCGATGTGGTGTTACGCGGTGGCCGGTGCAGGCCAGCTGATCCAGGACTCGGGGATCTCCTCGTCCAGCCGGCGCACGTCCCGGCGCGCCAGTACCCGCGTGCGCAGCAGCTCCCGCGCGACGAGCCGGGCGACCGCGATCGCGCCGGACGGATTGAAGTGGGTGTTGTCCTGCTCGGTGGCGGTCCAGTTGAAGTACGCCTTGGTCCCCTCCACGCCGATCCGCTGCCACAGCGCGAGCGACAGCGCCTGTACGTCGAGCAGCGCCACGCCCTCCTGGCGGGCGAGCGCCCGCATGGCCGCCGGGTACTCCCCGTGGCTGGGCACCGCGTCGCCCTCGGCGTCGAACCGCCGCCGCTCGACGGGCGTGACCAGCACCGGCCGCGCCCCGCGGGCCCGCGCCCCGTCGACGTACAGCCGCAGATGGTCCTGGTACGTCGTCCAGGGCTCTGTGTAGCGGGTGGGGTCCGCTTCCTTCTCGTCGTTGTGCGCGAACTGGACGAGGAGGTGGTCCCCGGGCCGGATCGCGTCCAGGACGGCGTCGAGCCGTCCCTCGTCGACGAAGCTCTTGGAACTCCGCCCGTTCACGGCGTGGTTGGCGACGTCGAGGTCCTTGCGGAGGAAGAACGGCAGTGCCATGCCCCACCCCGTCTCGGGCGCGGCGTCGGCGTACTTCCGCGCGGCGGTGGAGTCGCCGGCGATGTAGAGGGTGCGGTGACGGCGCCCGCCGGCCCGGGCGGTGCCGGTGGCGGCGAACGCCAGGGGGGCGGCGGCGACGGCGACGGTGACCTGTCTTCGGGTGACGGACACGCCGGCACACCTTTCGTCAGAGGTGAGGGGCCGACCGGGGGCGGTCCGCGTCCCGCGGACCGCGGAGCGCCCCACGGCGGCTTCGGGAACGGACGACTAACCCATCTGCTCGGTCCACTCGGTCTGTGCCTCGTTGATCTTCTCGGCCAGGTCGTCCAGGAAGTCCTTCGCGCTCATCTCGCCGAGCAGCACCTTCTGGAACGCCGGCTCGCTCTCCGACTTGGACAGCGTGTTCCAGTCCGGCAGGTAGTACGGCAGCTGGACGATGGTCGTGGACCCGTCGTTCAGCGCCTCGGCCGCGAGCTTCGTGGGCTCGGCCTTCTGGATCCACTCGTCCTTCGCGGCCTCGGTGTTGGAGGGCACCTGTCCGGCCGACTCGTTGAACTTCGAGTTCTGCTCCTGCGCGGTGGCGAACTCGATGAACTTCCAGGCGGCCTCCTTGTTCTTCGAGCTCTTGAACACGCCGAGCCCGTCGACCGGGTTGGACACCTGCACGCGCTTGCCGGAGGAGCCGACCGGCTGCGGGATGCCGCGGAACTTCTCGACGCCGAGCGCCTTCACGTGGTCCTGGTAGGAGCCCAGGTTGTGGTTGAGCATGCCGATCGTGCCGGTGTCCCACTGGGCCGTCATCTTGGCGAAGTCGTTGTTGACGTCGGCGGCCGGCGTGACCTTCTTGTAGAGGGCCGCGTACTTCTCCAGCGCCTCGACGTTCTTCGGGTCGTTGACGGTGGTCTTCTTCTTGCCGGCGTCCCAGAAGGAGGTGATGCCGGACTGCCCGTACATCGCGTCGAGCGCCTGGGCGATGGAGCCGGAGCCGCCGCGGATGGTGTAGCCGAACTCGTTCTTGTCCTCGTTGGTGAGCTTCTCGGCGGCCTCGTAGAACTTGGCCCACGTCGTCGGCGCGTCCAGGCCGGCCTTCTCGAACAGGTCGGTGCGGTAGTAGAGGACGCCGTTGTTCGCGGAGGTCGGCACCGAGTACAGGGTGCCGTCGCCGCCGCCGGCCGCGCTCAGGGACTCGACCATGTCCTTGTTGAGCTTGCCGCTCAGGGAGGACTTGGCGAGCCGGTCGTCCAGCGGCTCCAGGGCGTTCTGCGCCGAGAACCCGGCGAGCATCGCCGCGCCGACGCCGCCGACGTCCGGCAGGCCGCCGCCCTGGATGGCGGTGTCGACCTTGGACTGGTACTCGGTGGCGGCGATCCCGACGTACTGCACGTCGATGTCCGGGTTCGCCTTCTCGAAGTCGGCGATGATCTCCTTCCAGACGGCCGTACGGATACCGCCGTTGTTGTCCCAGAAGGTGATCTTCCCCTTGCCGCTGCCCTCGGCGCCCTTGTCGCCGCCCGCCCCGCTGCCGTCGTCACCACAGGCGGTGGCGGTCAGCGCGAGCACCGCCCCCAGGGCGATGGCGGCGGAGGTCCGGCGCCCGCCTGCGCTTCTGCTGCTGCGATTGCTGATCTTCATTGGTCGGCTCTCTTCTTCTGGATCCAACGGGCGGTGGAGCGAATCGGAATAGAGTGGAACAAAGCGCTCGAACGAAGTGCTGCACGTGCCGCACACGTGGGGGCGGTGAGTCAGCGGACGCCGGGCTGCTCCTGCGGCCCGGAGCGCGGCACGACCGGCGCCGCAACGGCAGGCGCCGACGTGGTCCGGTCGGTGACGGTGGCGACCTCGCCGCCCGCGCCGCCGGTGGTGGTTGTGGCGGTACCGCCGGCCGGCGTCCCGCCGGCCCCGGATCCCGGCGGGCGCTTGCTACGGAGGTGCGTCATTGCGTCTCCAACAGGCGTACGGACAGGGTGGGTTACAGCGGTCCGATCCGGAACCGCGTGAAGATGGCCGCGCCGGCCTGTCCCTGACCGGCGGGCGCGAGCGCGAACAGGCCGAGTTGGGCGCCGATCCAGCCCCACGGGGTGGCGGCGAAGACCTGGCCGGTGGGGCGCGGGCCGTCACCGAGGTCGTAGGAGAAGCGGCAGCGTGCCCCGGGGCCGGCCTCGATCCGCAGCCGGACCCGTCCCTCGGGCGCGGGGCGGGGACGGTCGGCGTCCCGCTCGGCCTCGGCGACGGACTCGGCGAACCGGTTCACCAGCTCCACCGTCCCGTCGGCGCCACGCTCAAGACCGATCCACCGGTAGGCGTCGCCGAGCACAGCCAGCCCGGCCCGCGCGCCCGGCTCCTCGCCGTCCAGACGGAGCTCCACCTCGACGACCGCCGGATCGCCGGGCAGCCGCTGAGTGAGCACGTTCGGCTGCACGCGCAGGTCGTGCGCGTCGGCCGAGCGTACACAGGCGAGCCGCAGCCCGTCCCCGGAGTGCTGGGTGGCCCAGCCGTCGCGGGGGTTGGCCGCCCACGACCACTGGCGGCCGAATCGTCCGCCGGGGAAGTCGTCGTCGGTCGCGGGCCCGGCGGGCGGCTGCGGGGGCAGGGCGGGGCGGGTGTGCTCGGCGACCGGGGCGCCGTCGTCGCCCAGCACCGGCCAGCCGCCCGTGCCCCATGTCATCGGCTGGAGGTGGACCACCCTCCCGTACGCCCCGCGATCCTGGAAGTGCAGGAACCAGTCCTCGCCGGACGCCGTGCGCACCCAGCCCCCCTGGTGGGGGCCGTTGACGTCGGTGTCCCTCTGCTCGAGGACGACCTTCTCCTCGTACGGCCCGAAGAAGCCGCGGGAGCGGAAAGCGCCCTGCCAGCCGGTCTCCACGCTCCCGGCGGGTGCCAGGATCCAGAACCAGCCGTCGTGCCGGTAGAGCTTGGGTCCCTCCAGGGTGAACCAGCCGGGGAGGCGGTCGCCGTCGACGATCACCTTGCCCTCGTCGAGGAGTCCGGTGCCGTCGGGGCGCATGCGGTGGCCGGTGAGGCGGTTCTTGATCCCGGAGCGGGACCTGGCCCAGGCGTGCGCGAGGTAGGCCTCGCCGCTCTCCTCGTCCCACAGGGGGCAGGGGTCGATCAGGCCCTTGCCGGCCTTCACCAGGTGGGGCGCGGTCCACGGGCCCCGGATGTCGGGGGCGTTGACCTGGAAGATCCCGTGGTCGGGATCGCCCCAGAAGATCCAGAAGCGGCCCGCGTGGTGGCGCAGGGACGGGGCCCAGACGCCGCGGTCCTGGTGGGGCGCCGCGTACGCCTTGGCCGGTTCCAGCCGGGGCAGGGCGTGCCCGACCAGGCTCCAGTTGACCAGGTCGCGGGAGTGCAGGAGCGGCAGGCCCGGGGCGCGGCCGAAGCTGGAGGCGGTCAGGTAGAAGTCGTCGCCGACGCGGACGACGTCCGGGTCGGACCAGTCGGCGTTCAGGACGGGGTTGGTGTACGTCTCCGCGCTCTCGGGAGTCACGGGCTCACCGCCTTTCGTACGAGGGTGGTGGCGCCTTCGGCGTCGAGGCGGCCGTCGGCGACGACGGTGACGATCCGGCGGACGACGGTGTCGCCGGGGGCGATCGCCAGCCGCCCGTCGTGTGCCAGGGAGGAACCGACGCCCGGGTACTCCCCGGTGCGGACGAACCACGGGTCGCGCCGGGTCCGCTCCGTGGCCCCGGCGAACACCAGCGACCAGGTGTCGCCGGTCAGGGCGAGCCAGTCGGCGCGGGTGCCGTGGACCTCCCGCTCGCCCTCGCGGTCGGCGGTGAAGACCCGGGGCGCCGTGCTCTCCTTGCGGGCGCGCCAGAAGAAGCCGCCGTAGGCCGCGCCGGGGCGTCCGTTGGTGGCGGGGCTGCCGATGGTGAGCGGGTCCGGGGTGATGTTGGTGAGGGAGAAGGTGAAGTCCAGCGCCCAGGCGGCGACGGCGGGGCCCGTGGCGGAGGGCCGGGTGGCGGAGGCCTGGGTGACGGAGGGCCGGGTGGCGGTGAGTTCGGTGGCGGCGACGGTGCGGCGCTCGCGCAGCAGCTCGGTGCCGGCGGCGACCCAGCGCAGCTCCTCGACGAAGCCGTCGGGGTCGCGGAGCTGGAAGGCGATGTGCCGCTGGGCGCCGTGGTTGTCGAGCTCGGTCGGCCCCTGGTCGCGGACGTAGGTGCGCCCGCCCCAGAAGTTGTGACCCTCGACGTCGGGAACGGCGACACCGACGCCGAGGTGATGGAGGTGGTCGGCAGGGCTGAACTCGGTCACGGCCGTGCCGGCCAGGGTGGTGACGGGGTGCAGACAGGGGCGCGGGGAGAGCCGGGCCGGCAGTTCGGGCCGGGTGACGTACCGGCCGACGGGGCGGCCCGCCACGCGCAGCACCAGGTCGTCGCCGGTCATCGGGTGCTCACCTCGTTCAGCGGGTGCTCGGTGCGCGGCGCCCAGGGCGCGCCCAGTTCGGAGTAGAGGGACAGGGTGTCGGCGGCGGCGGCCACGAGGCCGTCGATGCCGGGGACCACGCGCCGCCTCTCGCCGGGGACGTGATGCCAGGCCGCGTCGGGCAGCCGGTCGGGGTCGGGGGCCAGGCGGATCGCCTCCACGACCCGCATGAAGGCGCCCGTCTCGTCCGGCGGGACCAGCAGCGCGGCGCCGGTGGTGAGGTGCGCGACCAGGTTCTCCAGCAGGTCGGTGCGGTCGTGGTGGTACTCCTCGGGTCCGTGGCCGCCGCGCTGGAGCAGGACGCGGTCCTGCTTGTACCAGAAGGTGATGCGGCCGCTGCTGCCGTGCAGCAGGACGTACGGCTCGTCGGCCCGCTCGGCGCACAGGGTCGCCGCGACGGTGACCCGGTGCCCGCGCGCGGTGGTGATCCGCACGCAGGACGTGTCGTCGGCCTCGATGTCGTTGGCGTGGCTCAGCTCGGTCTCGATGCCGACGACGTCCTCGGCGCGGGTGGAGCCGCCGAGAGCGAGGGCGGTGGCGACGGCGTGCGCGAGGGGGTTGGTCAGCGCCCCGTCGATCACGTCGGCGCCGTCCAGCCGCCGCCGGCCCGACCAGGGCGCCCGGCGGAAGTAGGCCTCGTCGCGCACCCAGGCGCCGGCCCCGCCGATGCCCGTCACCTCGCCGACCGCGCCCGAGGCGACCAGCTCTCGGATGGCGGGCACGGCATGCGAACCCATCGACTGGAACCCGACCTGGCAGGCGACGCCGGCCTCGGCGACCCCGTCGGCCATCCGGCGGAACTCGGCGTACGACGGTGCCGGAGGCTTCTCGAGGAGCAGATGGACACCCCGGCGGGCGGCGGTCAGCGCGAGGTCGGTGTGGGTGGGGATCGGCGTGCAGATCACGGCGATGCGGGCGCCGGTGGAGTCGAGCAGGGCGCCGAAGTCGGCGGACTGCGCGGGGATCTCCCCTCCGGCCTCCTGTTCGGTGAGCGGCGTCAGCTCGCAGATGCCGGCCAGCCGGACCAGTCCCGCCCGCTCCAGGCGGCGGATGTTGGCGACGTGCCAGCGGCCGTGGCCGCGGGCGCCGGCGAGGACGACGGGAATCCGGCTCATCCCTTGACCGCCCCCGCGCTGAAGCCGGTGATCAGCCACTTCTGGATGAAGGCGAAGACGATCACCACGGGCACGGCCGCGATGATGCCGCCGGCGGCGAGCGCGCCGAGGTCGACGCTGTCCGCGCTCATCAGGGTGTTGAGGCCGACCGGGATGGTCTGCATGTCCTGGTTGTTGAGGAACATCAGGGCGAACAGGAAGTGGTTCCAGGAGTGCACGAAGGCGAAGGAGCCGACGGCGATCAGGCCGGGCCGCAGCAGTGGCAGGACGACGACCAGGAAGGCCCGCATCCGTCCGCAGCCGTCGACCCAGGCTGCCTCCTCCAGGGTGTACGGCACGTTCTTGATGAAGTTGCTGATCAGGATGATCGACAGCGGCAGCTGGAAGACCGTCTCGGCGATGATGACGCTGCCGAGGGAGTTGATCAGCTGAAGCTCGGCGAAGATCTCGAAGAGCGGGACCAGCAGGAGTGCACCGGGCACGAACTGGGAACAGAGCAAGGCGAGCATGAAGACCCGCTTGATCTTGAAGTCGAACCGGGCGAGGGCGTAGCCGCCGGCCAGGGCGACGAGCGTGGTCATCACCAGGGTCGCGAGCCCGACGTACACGCTGTTCTCGAAGTAGGTGCCGAAGCTTCGGTCGGTCCACACCTTCTCGAAGTGGTCGAAGGTCATCGGCCAGGGCACGAGCGAGGTCGAGCCGGCCGGGCGCAGCGCGAAGAGCAGGATCCAGTAGAACGGGATCAGCGTGAAGACGAGGTAGATGCCGAGCGGCAGGTAGATCTGCCAGCGGGGGACCTCGTCCCAGGCGGGGCGGCGCTTCTTCGCCGGCCGCGGCGGTTCGTGGTCGGCCCGCGCGGGCACGGGGGCGGGCGCGGTGGCCTCCTTGGTGATCACTTGTTCTCGCCTCCGAACTTGCTCAGCCGCAGGTAGACGATCGAGCAGAAGAGCAGGATCACGAACGCGACCGTGGTGAGGGCCGACGCGTAACCGAAGTCGTGGGCGTCGACGCTGGTGTTGGCTATGTACAGCGGCAGTGTGGTGGTCGCTCCCGCCGGTCCGCCGCCGGTCAGGGTGTAGAGCAGGTCGACGTTGTTGAACTCCCACACCGCGCGCAGCAGCGTGGACAGGATGATGGCGTCCTTCAGGTGCGGCAGCGTGATGTGCCAGAACTGCTTGAAGCGGCTCGCCCCGTCGACCTCGGCGGCCTCGTACAGGTCCTTGGAGACGGACTGGAGGTCGGCGAGGATGAGGATCGCGAAGAAGGGCACGCCACGCCACAGGTCGGCGACGACCACCGCGGAGAACACGGTCGAGGTGTCCGACAGCCAACTGGTGCCGTAGTCGCCGATGCCCATGTCGGCGAGGTAGCGGGTGATGCCGGTCTGGGAGTTGTAGAGCAGCACCCAGATCGCGGAGGTCAGCACGCCGGAGACGGCCCACGGGGAGAAGACCAGGGCGCGCCCGATACCCCGGCCCACGAAGGTCTGGTTGACGATGAGCGCCAGTGCCAGGCCGAAGAGCAGTTGCAGTCCGACCTCGACGAAGACCCACTGGGCGCTGAAGACGAGCGTGTCCCAGAAGATGGGGTCGTCGGTGAAGATCTTGACGAAGTTGTCGAAGCCCGCGTAGCCGTTCCGCCACGGCTTGGTGGGGTTGTACTCCTGCAGGCTGTAGTAGAAGACGCTGATGACCGGGTAGGCGATGAAGCCCAGCATCAGCAGGGCGGCCGGTCCGATCAGCAGGTACGGGAGCCTGCGCGGCGTCGCGGAGGCACGGCGCCGCCGGGGTGGCGTGGGCGGTTTCGCCACGGCTGCGGCTTGGGCCATGACAGTTCTCCGTTCTGGTGCGTCGTGCATGGGTCTTGCGTGTGCTTGCTTCTGCTTGCTTCGATCTTGTGCGTCTCTTGCGACGATTGCGCGCGGGTCGTACGTGGATCTTTCGGGAAGCGCTTTCTCCACGGGCAGAGGTGTGCGCGGACCCGCCGGCGGTTCAGCCGGCGTACGGGTCGCTCACCTTGCCCGGACGGGCCAGGAACTCGAAGTCGCAGCCGGTGTCGGCCTGGGTGATCTGTTCGTTGTAGAGCGCGCCGTAGCCGCGCTCGTACCGCGCCGGCGGCGGTGTCCACCGCGCCCGGCGGCGCTCCAGCTCCTCGTCGTCCACGTTGAGCCGGAGGGAACGGGCCTCGACGTCGAGGGTGATCGAGTCGCCCGTGCGGACCAGGGCCAGCGGCCCGCCGACGTACGACTCGGGCGCCACGTGCAGCACGCACGCGCCGTAACTCGTGCCGCTCATCCGGGCGTCGGAGATCCGGACCATGTCCCGTACGCCCTGCTTGAGCAGGTGGTCGGGGATGGGCAGCATCCCGTACTCGGGCATGCCCGGCCCGCCCTTGGGTCCGGCGTTGCGCAGCACCAGCACGCTGTCGGCGGTGATGTCCAGGGCAGGGTCGTTGATGGTGCGCTGCATGGTCCGGTAGTCGTCGAAGACGACCGCGGGCCCGGTGTGCTTGAGCAGGTGCGGCTCGGCGGAGATGTGCTTGATGACGGCGCCGTCGGGGCAGAGGTTGCCGCGCAGGACGGCGACCCCGCCCTCGTTCGCGACCGGGTTGTCGCGGGGGCGGATGACGTCGTCGTGGTGGACGAGGGCGCCCTCGAGCTGTTCACGCATCGTGTCGTGCGACACCGTGGGCCGGTCCAGGTGGAGCAGGTCCGGGATGCGGGAGAGGAATCCGGGCAGGCCGCCGGCGAAGTGGAAGTCCTCCATCAGGTACGTCTGTCCGCCGGGGCGGACGTTGGCCAGCACCGGGACCGTGCGGGCGACGCGGTCGAAGTCGTCGAGGGTGAGGGTGACGCCCGC
Source organism: Streptomyces marokkonensis (assembly GCF_039539045.1). Taxonomy (NCBI): domain Bacteria; kingdom Bacillati; phylum Actinomycetota; class Actinomycetes; order Kitasatosporales; family Streptomycetaceae; genus Streptomyces; species Streptomyces marokkonensis. Next base: position 31,587 of record NZ_BAABCQ010000023.1, on the reverse strand, counting down.
GCGCCCCGCCATGGCGATGAGGTGGATGACCGCGTTGGTGGAGCCGCCGAGGCCGAGGACCGTGGTGACGGCGTCCTCGAAGGCGTCCGCGGTGAGGATGTCGCTCAGCCTGCGGTCCTTGTGGACCAGTTCGACGATGCGCAGGCCCGCCGCCGCCGCCATCCGGTCGTGACCGGAGTCGACGGCCGGGATGCTGGAGGCGCCCGGGACCGTGACGCCGAGGGCCTCGGCGGCGGCGGTCAGCGTGGACGCCGTACCCATCGTCATGCAGTGGCCGGGCGAGCGGGCCAGGCCGCTCTCCAGCTCCTGCATCTCGCAGTCGCCGATGAGGCCGGCCCGCTTGTCGTCCCAGTACTTCCACATGTCGGTACCGGAGCCGAGGGTCTCGCCGCGCCAGTGGCCGGGGAGCATCGGCCCGGCGGGCACGAAGACGGCGGGCAGGTCGGCGCTGGCGGCGCCCATGAGCAGCGCGGGCGTGGACTTGTCGCAGCCGCCCATCAGCACGGCGCCGTCGACCGGGTAGGAGCGCAGCAGCTCCTCGGTCTCCATGGCGAGCAGGTTGCGGTAGAGCATCGGGGTCGGCTTCTGGAAGGTCTCGCTGAGCGTGGAGACCGGGAACTCCAGCGGGAAGCCACCCGCCTGCCAGACGCCCCGCTTGACCGCCTGGGCGCGGTCGCGCAGGTGAACGTGGCAGGGGTTGATGTCGGACCAGGTGTTGAGGATCGCGATGACCGGCTTGCCGAGATGCTCCTCGGGCAGGTAGCCGAGCTGGCGGGTGCGGGCGCGGTGGCTGAAGGAGCGCAGGCCGTCGGTGCCGTACCACTGGTGGCTGCGGAGTTCCTCGGGGCGCCTGTGGCCGGCCTCGCCGGGTGTGCCTGGCGTGCCTGTTGCGCCTGTTGCGCCTGTTGCGCCTGTCATATCGACCACCCCGCGGCGATGGCGGCGACCTCGGCGCGCTCGCTCTCGGGCAGCGGCTTGCTCGGCGGGCGGACCTCCCTGCGGCACAGGCCCAGCGAGGAGAGGGCCTCCTTGACCACGGTGACGTTGTTGGCCGAGCCGTTGGCGGCGCGCAGCTCCTCGAAGCGGCGGATCTGCTCCCAGACCTTCATGGCGGCCGTGTAGTCGCCGGCCCGGAGCGCCTCGATCATGTTCAGCGAGACGGCCGGGGCGACGTTCACCAGCCCCGAGGTGAAGCCGGTGGCGCCCGCGGAGAAGTACGAGGGGGCGTACGGCTCGGCCAGCCCCGCGACCCACACGAACCGGTCGAGGCCGGCGTCGCGGGCGAAGGCGGCGAACTTGGCCGCGTCCGGGACGGCGTACTTCACGCCGACGACGTTGGGGCAGGCGTCGGCGAGTTCGGCGAGGCGAGCGCCGCTGAGCTGGGGGTTGCGGATGTAGGGGACGACGCCCAGCGCGGGCACGGCCTCGGCGATGGCTCGGTGGTAGTCGACCCAGCCGCCCTGGGAGACGTAGGGGTGGACGGGCTGGTGGACCATCACCATGGAGGCGCCCAGGTCGCGGGCGTGCCGGGCGGAGGCGACCGCGGTCGGCACGTCGTGGCCGACGCCCACCAGGATGGCCGCGCGGTCGCCGGCCTCCTCGATCGTCAGCTCGGTGACGAGGCTGCGCTCGGCCGGGGTGAGGGCGTAGAACTCGCCGGTGTTGCCGTTGGGGGTGAGGGTCGTGATGCCACCGTCGAGGAGACGACGCAGCAGGGCCCGGTAGGTGGCGGGGTCGACGGAGCCGTCCTCGGCGAACGGGGTCACCGGGATCGCCACCACGTCGGCCAGGGCCGCCCGCTGGGACTCGAACGTCGCTGTCATGCCTGACCGTCCTCTTTCTGGGCCTGTGCTCCCGTTTCCGGGAAGGCCCGTTCGACGAACGACGCGATGTGCGCGTGCAGGGCGCGGGCCGCGCCGTCCGCGTCACCGGCGAGGGCGAGACGCAGGATCTCCTGGTGCTCGCCGGCCTCCCGTTCCCAGGAGGGGTCGGCGGCCCAGGCGACCGCGGAGACGAGCGCCGCCTGGTCGCGGACCTCGTCGAGCATCCGGCCGAGCAGCGGGTTGCCGCACGGCACGTACAGGGCGCGGTGGAACTCCCGGTTGGCCAGCGACCGTTCGGCCGTGTCCGTGGCCCGGTCGGCCCGGGTCAGCGCGTCCCGGGCGGCCTCCAGGGAGGCCTCGCGGCGCACCGCGCGCCTCAGCGCCTCGGGCTCCAGGAGCAGCCGCACGTCGTAGACCTCGCGCGCCATGTCCGCGTCCACCATGCGCACCGTGACGCCCTTGTACTGGCTCATCACGACCAGTCCGGTGCCGGCCAGGGTCTTGAGCGCCTCGCGCACCGGTGTCTTGGACACCCCGAACTGTGCGGCGAGGTCGGTCTCGACCAGGGCCTGGCCCGGCGTCAGCCGGCCGGTGAGGATGCGGCGTTTGATCTCCTCCAGCACGTACTGCGTGCGGGAGGGGATCGGCGTGGGCACAGAGGTCATGCGCGCCTCTCGAAATCTCGCGTCGGATGCGCGGACCCCGGACATCCGTCATCCGTCTCCGGACAGATCTCGGATATCCGATCTCGCGTATCGCGTCTCATATATGACGTACGGAGTACGACGCGTTGAAGGTAAGAGGGACGCGGGGCCACGTCAATGCTTTGGACAAAGGAAGTCCGGGCTTCTTGGCCGAGGAGGTCGGGCCTCTGCGCCGGACCCGTGGCCGGCTCCGTCGGGAGGTGTACCGATCGCGGCCGCGAAACCCGTCGGCGTCCGCGTTGACGAATAGAGCGCCTGCCCGACGCCGCCCCCGTACCTTGAGCCCACGATGACCAGGCATGACGGAAAGAACGACGGCTCCGGGGAAGGCGACGCGCCGGCCCTGACCCCTGGCCCGCGTCCTGCGCGACCGCAACGCCGGCCGGTATCCCGCCGGGGTGGTGGTGTCCGGCTTCGGTTCCTCGGCGCTGTGACCGGCGTCCGGCGCGGCGATCGGCGCGGGGCTGCCGGCGGTGCTGATCGCCTCCCTGACCACCGTCCGGCGAGCGGTGCCGGGTACGCGGCTGGGCCATGTCACGGCAACGGCCACCACCCTGGTCTTCACACCGGACGTGGCCGGACCGGCCCTGGGCGCGGCCCTGGTGGAACCGACCGACTTCCGGATACTGCTGCCCGCCCTGGGAGCCGTTCCGCCGGCGCCGGCGGTACCGCTCGCCCGACGGTCGGCGAACGCCGATGGCACCGCCTCCGGGCCGCCGCCGGCCGCCGCCCCGGCGTGAGCGGCCCGGTACGCGCGGTCACGAACCCCGGCCCGCCCCGCGGCGCGTTCACCGCCCCGCGAGTCCCGCCCGCACCGCCTCCAGATCCCCGTCCGACGCCAGCCCCGCGTGGTACAGCCGCAGTTCCGTGGCGCCCAGTTCACGCGCGCGTGCCGCGTCCTTCGCGAGGGTGTCCGGCCGGCCGCCCATGCCCGAGACCACGGTGAGGTTCGCGGCGAGGACGGCCCCGGGGCGGGCCCGCTCGGCGAACGGCGTCAGCAGGCCGGGACCTCCCGTGCAGGGCACGACCACGCCGTCCGCGACGGACAGGATGTGCGCGGGGTCGACGCCGGCGTTGGCGCCGCAGTGGTAGGACACCGGGTCGGCGTGCAGCAGGACCTGGAAGCCTTCGGGCGCGGCGGCGCGGACGGCCGCGACCGTTGCCTCCTGGAGGGTGCGGGCGGTGTCGTCCCGCCACGCGCGCGTGGCGTTCGCCGGCTCCTCGCCGAGCAGCTTCTCCACGCCCACCCAGCCGCCGTCCGACGGGGCCGACCCCCGCCACACCGGTTCCAGGGCGGCGCGTACGGCGGCGGCCAGTCGCTCGGGGTCGAGGCCCCGTCCGCCGTAGCCCGCCCGGCAGTCGGGGCAGAAGCACAGCGACATCAGGTACTGCCCGGCGTCCCCGAGGCCGACCCCGCCGGTCTTGTCGTGGGCGTGCAGGTGGGCGAGGCCGTACCAGCCGAGGGACTCCAGCTCGGTGCCGCGCGCTCCGGGCCGCACCGCGGCCTCCGCGGCCAGGTCGGTGAGGTACGCGCGCGTGGCGGGCTGTGCGACGCAGGGCGCCCAGGGGTAGCGGTCGCCGTAGGCGTTGACGACCGAGGTGTGCGGCTGTTCGGCGCCGAGGCGGGAGTTGTGGGCGAGGACGACCCAGGTGTGCACCTGAAGACCCGCGTCCGCGAGGGCTGCGGCGGCCTCGCCGTACGCGTCGCCGGGCGCCCAGTCACCGGCCTCGTACGGGCGCGGTTCACGGCCCTCCCAGCGGGTGGCGTCCGGCGGGTAGAGGACGGCGGCGTGCTCGGCGGTGACGACACGGTGGCGCGGGTGGCGGGGGGTGAGGGCGCGGGTGGAGTGGTAGGCGGCGGCGAGCGTCACCTGCTCGACGCCGAGCCCCGCGACGAACTCCGGGGCTCCCGGGTCGCCGTTGACGTCCCAGGGGTAGACGAACGCGGACGCCTTCACTCGCCGCCCTCCCCGTCGAGCAGCGCGTAGCCCCGTTCGATCAGCTGGGCGAGCTGCTTCACGTGGTCCTCGGTCGGCTCCTGCAGCGGCGGCCGCACCTCCCCCACGTCCAGCCCGCGCAACCGTACCCCCGCCTTGACCAGGGCGACGGCGTACCCCCGGCCCTGTGCGCGCAGTTCGACGAACGGCCGGTAGAAGCCGTCCAGCAGGCGGTGCACGGTGGCCCCGTCGTCCGAGCGGAGCGCCCGGTGGAAGGCGAGGGCGATCTCGGGGGCGAAGCAGAACGCTGCGGAGGAGTAGAGGGTGACCCCGAGCGCGCGGTAGGCGAGCTGGGTCTGTTCGGCGGTCGGCAGCCCGTTGAAGTAGAGGAAGCCGTCGCCTCCGGGCGCCTCACCGTCCCCGGGCACCTCGGTGCGCACGGCGCTGATGGTCCGCTGCATGAGGTCGAGGTCGCCGAGACCGTCCTTGAGGCCGATGATCCCGTCCGTGCGGGCCAGTTCGGCCACGCTGCCCGGAGTGAACACGGCGTTGTCCCGCTGGTAGACGATCACGGGCAGGGCGGTCGCGGCGGCCACCTCCCGGTAGTGCCTCAGCAGTCCCTCCTGCCCGGCGAGCACCAGGTACGGCGGCATGGCGAGCAGCCCGTCGGCCCCGGCCTCCTCGGCGAGGCGGGCGTAGCGCACGGCGAGGGCGGTGCCGTAGCCCGCGCCCGCCAGGACGGGCACCCGCCCGGCGGTCTCCTCGACGGCCGCCCGCACGCAGGCCTGGAACTCCTCGGGGGTCAGGGCGTGGAACTCGCCGGTGCCGCAGCAGGCGAACACCGCGGCGGCTCCGGCCTCGACGCCCCGGCGCACATGGGTGCGGTAGACGTCGAGGTCGACCTCGCCGCCGGGGCCGTACGGCGTGACGGGGAAGAACAGCGGACCGCTGGGTGCGGTGAGCCGGGCGGCGAGAGGGGCTGAGGTCACGGGCGCTCCCCATTCCATATGTATGATCGACGTCTATATTTCTGAACGCGACCACGCTAAGCCGCCCGGTCGGCACCGTCAAGAAGCCCGACTCTTGACGGCTGACCACCGGTTCCTTAGCGTGTCCACGCATATGAACGTCAGCCGCGCATACGTACGGTTGCCGATTCAGGAGACCCAACAGGAGACCTAGGAGTCCCGAGGATGCCCGCTCCCCGCACCGTCCTGCTCACCGGCGCCGCCGGCGGCCTCGGCACCCTGATGCGGGAGTTGCTGCCCGACCACGGCTACGAGCTGCGCCTGCTCGACCTGCGCCCGATCGAGGGCGAACCGGACGCGATCGTCGCCGACCTCGCCGACCGGGCGGCCGTGCGCGAGGCGGTCCGCGGCGTCGACGCGATCATCCACCTCGCGGGCATCTCTCTGGAAGCGTCCTTCGAGAAGATCCTGAAGGCCAACATCGAGGGGACCTACAACCTCTACGAGGCCGCCCGCGAGGAAGGCGTCCGACGCATCGTCTTCGCCTCCTCCAACCACGCCGTCGGCTACACCCCGCGCCCCCAGGGGGACGACCCCCTCATCCCGGTCGACGCCCCGCGCCGCCCGGACACCTTCTACGGCCTGTCCAAGTGCTTCGGCGAGGACCTCGCCCAGCTCTACTGGGACAAGCACGGCATGGAGACCGTGTCCGTCCGCATCGGCTCCTGCTTCCCCGAGCCGACCAGCGTGCGCATGCTCTCGGTGTGGATGAGCCCCGCCGACGGCGCCCGTCTCCTCCACGCCGCCCTGACCGCCGAGGACGTCGGGCACACCGTCGTCCACGGCTCGTCCGCCAACACCCGCCTGTGGTGGGATCTCACCTCCGCGCGGGCGCTCGGTTACGCGCCGCAGGACGACTCCGAGCCGTACGCCGACAAGCTCCTCGCCGAGCAGGGCGACCTCGACCCGGACAACCCGGCGCACGCCCGCCTGGGCGGCCACTTCGTGACCGACCCCCCGATCTGGCCGTACTGACCGGAACCGGTCGATCAAGTCGATCACGGAGGCGGGCGGGCACCGAACGGGCCCGCCCGTCTCCGCATGCGGGCATCCGCACTGCCCGTTCCCACCCTTCACACCGCTGCCTTCCTGGTCCGCGACGGACACCCGGCGACCTGAACGGGCACAAGCGGGCAGCATCGGGTCCGCGACAGGCCTGGTCAGCGCCGCACGGCCGCTGTAGAACTTCCCCCAAGGACCGAACGGGCCCGAACGGGCAAGGCACGGCGTGCAAGGCGGTGAGGCAGGTGTTCGACATGGGCACAAGGACGGCGGAGGAGCGCCGGCACGAGATCGTGCGGATCGCCCGCGCCACCGGCTCGGTCGCCGTCACCGCGCTCGCGGCCGGACTCGGCGTCGCCAAGGAGACCGTACGACGGGACCTGCGCGCCCTGGAGGACCACGGCCTGGTCCGCCGCACCCACGGGGGCGCCTACCCCGTGGAGAGCGCCGGGTTCGAGACCACGCTCGCCTTCCGCGCCACCAGCCACGTACCCGAGAAACGCCGGGTCGCCGCCGCGGCCGCCGACCTGCTCGGCGACGCCGAGACGGTCTTCGTCGACGAGGGCTTCACCCCGCAGCTCATCGCCGAGGCCCTGCCCCGGGACCGACCGCTGACCGTGGTCACCGCCTCCCTCCCGGTCGCCGGCGCGCTCGCCGAGGCCGGCGACACCTCCGTCCTGCTGCTCGGCGGCCGGGTCCGCCCGGGCACGCTGGCCACCGTCGACCACTGGACGACGAAGATGCTGGCCGGCTTCGTCATCGACCTGGCGTACATCGGCGCCAACGGCATCTCCCGCGAGCACGGTCTCACCACCCCCGACCCGGCGGTCAGCGAGGTCAAGACCCAGGCGATCCGCGCCGCCCGCCGCACCGTCTTCGCCGGCACGCACACCAAGTTCGGGGCGGTCACCTTCTGCCGGTTCGCGGAGGTCGGCGCCCTGGAGGCGATCGTCACCAGCACGCTGCTGCCCACGGCCGAGGCCCACCGCTACTCGCTGCTCGGCCCTCAGGTCATCCGCGTCTGAAGAACCCCCGTACACGTCCGGACCGCCGTCCGCGTCCGAAGAACCGTCAACCGCGCCCGACAGACCGACCCACGTCCCCAAAGGGCACCCTCACACCCTCCACTGCCCCATACCTCCCCATATGTTCAGGAGCGATCCATGCGAACCCAGAGCCGACGGAGGCCGCGAGCCACACTCGCCATGGCCGCCGCAGGGACGCTGCTCGCCCCGCTGCTCACCGGCTGCTGGGTCGGAGCGGGCGGGGCCGGATCCGGCGGCGACTCCATCAACGTCCTGATGGTCAACAACCCGCAGATGGTCCAGCTGCAGAAGCTCACCGCGGACCACTTCACCGAAGAGACCGGCATCAAGGTGAACTTCACCGTCCTGCCGGAGAACGACGTCCGCGACAAGATCAGCCAGGACTTCGCCAACCAGGCCGGCCAGTACGACGTCGCCACCCTCTCCAACTACGAGATACCGATCTACGCCCGCAACGAGTGGCTCCAGCCGATGGACACCTACGTCGCCGAGGACCCGGCGTACGACGAGAAGGACATCCTGGGGCCGATGCGCGAGTCCCTCACCGGCGACGACGGCAAGCTCTACGGCCAGCCCTTCTACGGCGAGTCGTCCTTCCTGATGTACCGCAAGGACGTGTTCGAGAAGGAGGGCCTGACGATGCCCGAGCACCCCACCTGGGCCCAGGTGGGCGAGCTCGCCGCCGAACTCGACGGGGCCGAGCCGGACATGAAGGGCATCTGCCTGCGCGGGCTGCCCGGCTGGGGCGAGCTGATGGCACCCCTGACGACGGTCGTGAACACCTTCGGCGGCACCTGGTTCGACACCGACTGGCAGGCGCGCCTCGACTCCCCCGAGTGGGAGAAGGCGACGAAGTTCTACGTCGGCCTCGTCCGCGAGCACGGGCAGTCCGGCGCCGCCCAGTCCGGCTTCGCCGAGTGCCTGAACAACATCACGCAGGGCAACGTCGCCATGTGGTACGACGCCACCTCCGCGGCCGGCTCACTGGAGTCGGCGAACTCCCCCGTCAAGGGCAGGATGGGCTACGCGCCCGCCCCCGTGGAGAAGACCGAGTCCGCCGGCTGGCTCTACACCTGGGCCTGGGGCATCCAGAAGGCCTCCCGCAACGCCGACAAGGCCTGGGAGTTCGTCTCCTGGGCGTCCAGCAAGGAGTACGAGCAGCTCGTCGGCGACCAGGTCGGCTGGTCCGACGTCCCGGCCGGCAAGCGCGCCTCGACGTACGAGAACCCGGACTACGTCGAGGAGGCCGCCGCCTTCCAGGAGATGACCCGGGAGGCCATCGAGGGCGCCAAGCCGAACGATCCCGGCGTGCAGCCGCGCCCCGCGCCCGGCATCCAGTTCGTCGGCATCCCCGAGTTCACCGACCTCGGCACCCAGGTCTCCCAGGAGATCAGCGCGGCCATCGCCGGACGCCAGTCCGTCGAGGAGGCCCTGGAGAAGTCCCAGCAGCTCGCCGAGAAGATCTCCGAGGAGTACGAGGGACGATGACCGCCACGACAACGGCCCCCTCGGCCGCACCCGACCACTCCCGCCCCACCGTCCGTCCGCCGTCCTCACGACTGCGGGCCTGGGCCACCCGGGCGCCCCTCCTCCCCGCCCTGATCTTCATGATCGTGGTCACCCAGCTGCCCTTCGTGGCGACCCTGGTGATCTCCTTCTTCGACTGGAACGCCCTCTACCCGGACGCCCGCGCCTTCACCGGCTTCGCCAACTACGGCGACGTCCTCAGCGATCCGGACATGCGCCGGTCGGTGTGGACGACGATCCTGCTGACGGTGGCCGTGGTCCTGGTCAGCCTGGTCCTCGGCCTGGCACTCGCCCTGCTGCTCGACCGCAGGTTCAAGGGCCGGGGCCTGGTCCGCACCCTGTTGATCGCCCCGTTCCTCGTCGTGCCGGTGGCGGCGGCGCTGCTCTGGAAGCACGTCCTGTACAACCCGGAGTACGGCCTGCTCAACGGCCTGCTGCACTACGTCGGCGGGCCGCAGCCGGACTGGATCTCGAACACCCCGCTGCTCGCCATCGAGGCCTCACTGGTGTGGCAGTGGACGCCCTTCATGATGCTCATCCTGCTGGCCGGCCTGCAGAGCAGGGACCAGCAGCAGATGGAGGCGGCCCGGGTGGACGGCGCGAGCGACTGGCAGATCTTCGTCCACCTCACCCTGCCCCACCTGCGCCGCTACCTGGAACTCGGCGCCCTGCTCGGCTCCATCTACATCGTCCAGAACTTCGACGCGGTCTTCACGATCACGTCCGGCGGCCTGGGCACGGCCAACCTGCCCTACACCGTCTACCAGACCTTCTACCAGGCCCACGAGAACGGCCTCGCCTCGGCCGCGGGCGTCCTGGTCGTCATCGGCTCGATCATCATCGCCACCTTCGCGCTGCGCGTGGTGTCGTCCCTGTTCCGCGAGGAGGTCGGCCGCGCATGAGCGCCACCGCCGTACGACCCGCCACCACCGGCACCACCGGTGCCGAGCCCGCGCGCGCCCGCCGCAAGGCGGGAGCCGGCCTGGGACTGGTGGCCTGGCTGGCCGGAATCGTCTTCTTCCTGCCCATCGCCTGGATGGCGCTCACCTCCTTCCACTCGGAGGAGGACGCGGCCACCAACCCGCCGTCCTTCGCGGCGTCGCTGACGCTGGACGGCTACCGCGAGTTCTTCGGCGCGGGCGGCGGCGCGAGCCCCTGGCCGTCGCTGATCAACTCGGCGGTGGCGTCGATCGCGTCGACCCTGTTCGTCCTGGTCCTGGCCCTGCCCGCCGCCTACGCGCTGTCCATCCGGCCGGTGAGGAAGTGGACGGACGTCCTGTTCTTCTTCCTCTCCACCAAGATGCTGCCGGTGGTGGCCGGCCTGCTGCCGATCTACCTGTTCGCCAAGAACACCGACATGCTGGACAACATCTGGCTGCTGGTCATCCTCTACACCTCCATGAACCTGCCGATCGCGGTCTGGATGATGCAGTCCTTCCTGGCCGAGGTCCCGGTCGCGATCATCGAGGCGGCCCGCGTGGACGGCGCGAGGCTGCCGACGATCCTGGCCCGGGTCGTCGCCCCGATCGCCCTGCCCGGCATCGCCGCGACCTCCCTCATCTGCTTCATCTTCAGCTGGAACGAACTGCTCTTCGCCCGGGTGCTGACGGGCGTGGTCGCCGAGACCGCCCCCGTCTTCCTGACCGGCTTCATCACCAGCCAGGGCCTCTTCCTGGCCAAGGTGTGCGCCGCGTCGCTCGTCATCTCCCTGCCGGTGCTCGCCGCGGGGTTCGCCGCCCAGGACAAACTGGTCCAGGGCCTGTCGCTTGGAGCCGTGAAATGAAGGCCGCCGTCATCGAGTCCGTGGGCCGCGCCGTCGTCACCGAGGTACCGGACCCGACGCCAGGACCGCGCGAGGTCGTCGTGGAGGTCGCCGCCTGCGGCCTGTGCGGCACCGACCTGCACATCCTTCAGGGCGAGTTCGCGCCCAAGCTCCCGATCGTGCCGGGCCACGAGTTCGCCGGCGAGGTGGTCGGCGTCGGCGACCGGGTCACCGAGGTGTCCGTCGGCGACCGGGTCGCGGTCGACCCGTCCCTGTACTGCTACGAGTGCCGCTACTGCCGCACCGGCCACAACAACCTCTGCGAACGCTGGGCGGCCATCGGCGTGACGACGGCCGGCGGCGCCGCGAAGTACGCGGTGGCACCCGTGGCGAACTGCGTGAAGCTCCCCGAGCACGTCCGCACCCAGGACGCGGCGCTGATCGAACCCCTGTCCTGCGCCGTCCGCGGCTACGACGTCCTCCGGTCCCGCCTCGGCTCCCACGTCCTGATCTACGGCTCCGGCACGATGGGCCTGATGATGCTGGAGCTGGCCAAGCGGACCGGCGCGGCCAGCGTGGACATGGTCGACCTCAACCCGGCCCGCCTGGAGACCGCCCGCGGCCTCGGCGTCTCCGCCTCCGCCGCGACCCCCGACGAACTGGACCGCCCCCAGGGCTGGGACCTCGTCATCGACGCGACGGGCAACGCGGCGGCCATCCAGGACGGCCTGGACCGGGTCGCCAAGGCCGGCACGTTCCTCCAGTTCGGCGTGGCCGACTACGCGACCCGCGTGCAGATCGACCCGTACCGCATCTACAACCAGGAGATCACCATCACCGGCTCGATGGCGGTCCTGCACAGCTACGAACGCGCGGCCGAACTCTTCGCGAACGGCGTCCTGGACCCGGACGTCTTCATCAGCGACCGCATCCCGCTGGACCGCTACCCCGAGGCGCTGGAGCAGTTCGCGGCGGGCGTGGGCCGGAAGATCGTGGTCGTGCCCTAGCTAGGAGCTGCCGGGCAGGGGATGGGGCGGCGGGACGGCCGCCCCACCCACCACTGACCCGATTGGCCCCCGAGTAAGGGAACGGTAAAACGGCCTCGCTCGTTCAACCGGCATGACAGCTATGACCCCCGGCTCGAACATCCCCCTCTCCGCCGCCCGCGTGACGGTGGACGTCGCCGCGCCCGTGCGGCTCGACGTATCGGGCCTGCTGCTCACCGCCGACGGCAAGGTGCGCTCCGACGACGACTTCATCTTCTACAACCAGCCCACCGGCCAGGGCGTGACCTACCGATCCGGCGGCGGTTCGGCCCCGGACGCGATCGTGGTCGACACCTCCACCGTCCCGCCGGGCATCGAGAAGATCGTCGTCACCGCCAGCCCGGACGCCGCCGGGCAGACCTTCCAGGGCATCGAACCGACAGCCACCATCCGCAACGCGGACGACAACTCCGTCCTCGCCTCCTTCACGCCCCCGCAACTCGGCGCCGAGACCGCACTGGTGATCGTGGAGGTCTACCTGCGCAACGGCGTCTGGAAGGCCCGCGCCGTCGGCCAGGGCTACTCCAACGGCCTGGCCGGCATCGCGACCGACTTCGGCGTCTCGGTGGAGGAGCCCGCCGCCCCGGCCGCCCAGCCGGCCGCCCCGCCGGCCGCCCCGCCGGCTCCGCAGCGGTCCCAGGCGGCCACCCAGCCGCCCCCGCCCGCCGCCGCGCCGACGATGCCCTCCGCTCCCCCCGCGGCGTCGGCCGCACCGGCCGCCCCGGTCCCGGGCGCCGGCAAGATCAACCTCGACAAGGGCCGGGTCAACCTCCAGAAGAACCAGACCGTCTCCCTGGTCAAGGGCGGCCGGCCGATGCTCTCCCAGGTCAAGATGGGCCTCGGCTGGGAGCCGGCGTACCGCGGCAAGGACATCGACCTGGACGCGTCGGTCATCGCCTACGGCCCGCAGCGCAACCACATCGACAGCTGCTACTTCGGCAAGCTCCAGATCGTGGGCGGCGCGATCAAGCACTCCGGTGACAACCTCACCGGCGAGGGCGGCGGCGACGACGAGGTGATCGCCGTCGACCTGGGCCGACTCCCGCAGGAGGTCAGCGGCCTGGTCTTCACGGTCAACTCGTTCACCGGCCAGAAGTTCACGGAGGTCGCCAAGGCGTACTGCCGCCTCCTGGACGCCGCGACCGGTGAGGAACTGGTCCGCTTCGACCTCACCAGCGCCGAGCCGCAGACCGGCGTGATGATGGCGAAACTGATCCGCCAGTACTCCGGCGAGTGGGAGATGACCGCCATCGGCGACTTCGTCAAGTCCCGCACGGTCAAGGGCATGGTGAAGCCGGCGGCCAAGGCCCTGTAGGCGGCCGGGCGTGAGGGCGTTCCCCGTGCCGGGAGCGCCCTCACCCTCACGCCCGCAGTCCGTGCCACACCAGCGACAGATACCGCCGGACCGACGTTCCCGGCTCCCCCCTCGTCGACTCGGCCGCCGTCACCACCCCGTGCACCAGCCGCAGCACCTCGATCGGCTCGACGTCCCGCCGCAGCGTCCCCGCGTCCTGCGCGGCCCGGACCAGCCGGGTCACCGCGCCCCGCACGCAGTCGCCGCACGACGCCCGGTCCGCCGCCGGGCCACCGTCCGTGACGGCCGTGTCCAGCAGCGCCCTGAGCCCCCGCACCCGGAGCATTCCGGCGGCGAGCTCGTCGAGCCACGCGACCAGGGCCTCGCCAGGCGCCAGCTCCCCCGCGATGACGTCCGCACGCGCCGCGATCGACTCGATCCGCTCCAGGTAGGCGGCCTCCAGCAGCGCCCGCCGTGTCGGGAAATGCCGGTACAGCGTGCCGACGCCGACCCCCGCACGCTTGGCGATGTCCTCCAGCGAGGCGCTCTCACCGTGCTCGGCGAAGGCCTGTCCCGCCACCACGAGCAACCGCTCACGATTACGCCGGGCATCCGCACGCATGCGCCTGACCTGCGCCATCCCGTCACTCCCTGCCCACCAGGCAACCTTGCGCGCACCCTACCGCGCGGGCTGCGAGACCCGGCCCGCACTCCCTGCGCGGGGGTGCGGGCCGGGCCGTCGGCTCAGGGCGCCCAGGGCCGGTCGGCGTCCCGGGCGGGACTCACGGTCAGTGACGCTTCTGCCGCTTCCAGGGCCCGGTGATCGCGAGCATGATGCCGGGGTCCTGGATGTTGGCGTAGAGGGTCTTCCCGTCGGGCGAGAAGGTGACGCCGGTGAACTCGCTGTACTCGGGGTCGCCCTCGCTGCCGACGTTCAGTTCGTTGCGGGCGATGGGGTAGGTACGTCCGCTGTCGGTGGCGCCGAACAGGTGCTGGACGCCGTCGCCGTCCTCGGCGATGACCAGGCCGCCGTACGGGGAGACGGTGATGTTGTCGGGGCCGTCGAAGGCGCCGTCGGCGTTCGGGTCGGGGTTGACGCCGAGGAGGACCTTCAGGGTGAGGGTGCGCCGCTTGGGGTCGTAGAACCAGACCTGGCCGTCGTGCGGCCGGCCGGGGCTCTCGTCACGGGCGAAGGAGGAGACGATGTACGCGCCGCCGTCGGCCCACCACATGCCCTCCAGCTTGCGGGCGCGAGTGACCTGTCCGTCGGTGAACTGCTTGCGTACGGAGGTGGTCCGCGCGTCGCGGTCGGGGACGTCGATCCAGTCGACGCCGTAGACGGTGCCGGTCCTCGTCGCGCGGGAGAGGTCGTCGACGAACTTGCCGCCGGAGTCGAAGCACTTGGCGGCCTGGAGGGTCCCGGCGTCGTCGGCGAGGGTGCGCAGCCGACCGCGTCCGTGCCGGAAGCCCTCCGGCGGGGCCCAGCGGTAGAGGAGGCCGTTGGGGCCGGAGGCGTCCTCGGTGAGGTAGGCGTGGCCGCGCCTGGGGTCGATGACGACGGCCTCGTGGGCGTAGCGGCCCAGTGCCTTGATCGGCTTGGGGTCGCGGTTGGCGCGCCGGTCCGCGGGGTCGACCTCGAAGACGTAGCCGTGGTCCTTGGTCATCCCCTCCTCGCCGGCCTTGTCCTCGGTCTCCTCGCAGGTCAGCCAGGTGCCCCACGAGGTGCTGCCGCCCGCGCAGTTGGTGGCGGTGCCGGCGATGCCGACCCACTCGGCGACGTGCCCGCCGCGGCGTACCTCGACGACGGTGCAGCCGCCGGCGGCGGCCGGGTCGTAGACGAGGCCCTCGGTGAGCGGGACGGGGTGGGGCCAGTCGTCGCGGTGGCCGCCGAGTTCGTGGTTGTTGACCAGGAGGGTGGTGCCGCGCGGGCCGTCGAAGGTGGCGGTGCCGTCGTGGTTGGACGGGGTGTACTCGCCCGACTCCAGCCTGGTCCGGCCGCAGTAGGTGATGATCTCGTACCGGAAGCCGGCGGGCAGAGCGAGGATGCCGTCCGGGTCGGGGAGCAGAGGTCCGTAACCGACCCCGCCGTGGTCGTGGCCGTGCCCGTGTCCATGGCCACGGCCGTGCTCCTCTCCCGCGCTCTCGGTGTCCGTGGACGCGAGGGCGTGGGGAGCGGTGGCGAGGGCGCCGACACTGCCCGCCAGTACGACTCCGGCACCGGTGAGCGCAGATCGACTGGCGAAGTCCCTGCGGGTGAGCGACATGGTGTCTCCTGTGACGGTGGGCGTGCCGTGGAAGGTGGCGGACCTCGGTCCGGCGCCACGGTTGCGCCCGTGCCTGAACGGCGGTTGAACTGGGCGCGACCTCTCGCTGCCCGCTTGAGTGAATCCGCGCACCGCGCCGGGGCCGGGCCGCGCGCCCGCTCCCGGCCGACGGACCGGGGCCGGGCCGCGCCCACCCCGGCCGACGAACCGGGGCCGGGCCACGCCCACCCCGGCCGACGAACCGGCGTCAGCCGCTCTGCTGCGACCGCGCCTTGAAGGCCGCCTTGCGCGCCTCCTTGGCGATCTTCTTGTCGGGGTGCAGCCGCCCCATCGCCTCCAGGACGTCCGGCGTCGCCGGGTGGTCGACCCGCCACACGGTGTCGAAGAACCCGCTGTGCTGCCGGGCCAGGCCCTCCACCAGGGCGCGCAGTTCCTCGGAGTTGCCCTCGGCCGCGAGCTGTGCGGCCACCGTGTCGATGGTCAGCCAGAAGACCATCTCCTGCGGCGGGGCCGGCACGTCCCGGGCGCCGTGCTCGGTCAGCCAGACCCGGGCCAGGCCGCCCAGCTCGCCGTCGTCGAGGACCTCCCGCAGCGCGGGCTCCGCCTCGGTGCCGACCAGGGACAGCGCCTGCTGGCAGCGCAGCCGGCGCAGGGGCGCGCCGGTGTCCGAGCCGCGCGCCGCCGCCAGCAGCTCACGGGCCGCGGCGAGGGGGCTCCGGCCGGCCAGCCACAGCTCGGTCTCGGCGTGGGCCGCGGCCGGCGGGAAGGGGGCGGTGCCGTCGAGCAGGACGTCGGCGCCCTTGTCGGCGAGGTCGCCGACGGCGGGGGCCTCGAAACCGGCCTCCAGCAGCCGGGCGCGCAGGCCGTACAGGCCGAGCGGGGTGAGCCGCACCATGCCGTAGCGGGCGACGTCGGCCTCGTCGACGGGCGCGGCGGGCTCCTCGTCCGCGTCGGCCATCAGGGCCTCGTCGACCGGCTGGTACTCGACGAGGCCGATGGGCTCCAGCAGCCGGAACTGGTCGTCCAGCCGCATCATCGCGTCGGACACCTGTTCCAGCACGTCGTTGGTGGGCTCGCCCATGTCGCTGGGCACGATCACGGACGCGGCGAGCGCGGGCAGCGGCACCGAGGCGTCACCGGGGTGGTCCTCGCCGACGGTGAGCAGGTAGAGGTTGCCGAGCACGCCGTCGAGGAACTCCGCCTCGGCCTCCGGGTCCCAGTCGAGGGACGACAGGTCGACCTCGCCGCCCTCGGCCATGGCGTCGACCAGGTCGTCGAGGTCGGGCACGCTCGCGTCGGCGAGCACCGCCTCCAGGGCGGTGAGCCACAGTCCGAGCACGTCCTGCGGGGAGCCGCCGGTGAGCGTGGCGAGGTCCTCGCCCGTCTCGACGGTGCCCGCCTCCTCGTCGGTGATCTCGACGAGCCCGATGTCCACGGCGATCCGCCACGCCTCGCTCGCGTACGCCGCGGCGTCGTCCCCGCTCAGCCCGAGCTCCTCGGCCGCCGCCGGCAACTGCTCCTCGACGAGCCCGCCCCCGGCGTCGACGCGGGTGTCCGGGCCGGCCCAGCGGGCCAGCCGGGCGGCCCGGGAGAGCACCGGCGCCGACAGCGCGTCGCGGGCCAGTTCCGCTTCGGGGCGCAGTCGTGCGGGCGGCAGGGTGGAGCTGTCTGACATCGGCTGTTCTCTCCTCGCGCGCCGTGACCGCCGTACGGCCATTTGGACGCCGTACGGCTCAGCAGCTCAGCCTAGACGGGTTTCCACCCATGCCGCCCGGTTCATCTCCCCGACGGGTGGAGTACATGGCCGAAACCTTGACAACTGATGTGACCAGGCAGGAGATTGACGCGCGTAGAAAGCGGGGGGGGGACAGGTGTTCACCCAGGCCCGACGGCGGCCCGCGGCCCCTCGCGTTCCGCCCTCGTCCCGTCGCGCCCACCCCCGCGCCACCTGCTTCACCCTCGTCCCGGCGCTCTGTCACGTCCCCGGAGGGATCACGTTGGCCAGCAAGTCCTCCGCGCGCCTCGCCGCGCTCACCGTCGCCGCCGTCTGCTCGGCGGCGTCCACGGTCGTCCTCACCTCGCCCGCGCACGCCGACCCGGCGCGCGCCGGCTCCGTGTACGCCGGTGCCGTGCGCGTCCACGACATCCAGGGCAGCACCCGGCTGTCACCGTACGCCGGCAAGCAGGTCACGGACGTGGCCGGAATCGTCACCGGCGTCCGCGGCTACGGCGCCAAGGGCTTCTGGATACAGGACCCGCGGCCGGACGCCGACCCGGCCACCAGCGAGGGCGTCTTCGTCTTCACCAGCTCCGCCCCGAAGGTCGCCGTCGGTGACGCGGTCACCGTCTCCGGCACGGTCTCGGAGTACGTCCCGGGCGGCACGTCCTCCGGCAACCAGTCGCTGACCGAGATCACCCGCCCGACGGTCACCGTCGTCTCCGGCGGCAACGCGCTCCCGGCCGCCACGGCCGTCTCCGCCCGCTCCGTGCCCCGCGCGTACGCCCCCGAGGGCGACGAGGCGGCGAACGGCTCCGTCAACGGCCTGACACTCCGGCCGGACAAGTACGCCCTGGACCACTACGAGTCCCTGGAGGGCATGAACGTACGCGTCGCCGACGCCCGCGTGGTCGGCGCCTCCGACCGGTACACGCAGCTGTGGGTCACGGTGAAGCCCTGGGAGAACGCCAACCGCAGCGGCGGCACGGTGTACGGCTCCTACGACTCCCAGAACACCGGCCGGCTGCAGATCCAGTCCCTGGGCAAGCCGGCCGACTTCCCCGACGCCAACGTGGGCGACACCCTCGCCGGGACCACCGCGGGCCCGCTGGACTACAACCAGTACGGCGGCTACACGCTGGTCGCGAGCGAGCTCGGCACCCTGGAGAGCGGGGGCCTGGAGCGCGAGTCGACCCGCCGGCAGGGCAGCCGCGAGCTGGCGGTGGCGACGTACAACGTCGAGAACCTCGACCCGTCCGACGACACCTTCGCCGCGCACGCCGAAACGATCGTGCACAACCTCAGGGCGCCCGACATCGTGTCCCTGGAGGAGATCCAGGACAACAACGGCGCCACGGACGACGGCACGGTGGCCGCCGACGCGACGGTCGGCAGGCTGATCGACGCGATCGAAGCGGCCGGCGGCCCCCGCTACGACTGGCGCGGCATCGACCCGGCCGACGGCGAGGACGGCGGCCAGCCCGGCGGCAACATCCGCCAGGCGTTCCTCTTCAACCCGGAGCGGGTCTCCTTCACCGACCGCGGGGCCGGCGACGCGACCACCGCGACCGGGGTGACGAAGGTGCGCGGCAGGGCCGCCCTCACCCACTCCCCCGGCCGCGTGGACCCGGCGAACCCCGCGTGGGAGGACAGCCGCAAGCCGCTGGCCGGCGAGTTCGTCTTCCGCGGCCGCACCGTCCTCGTCATCGCCAACCACTTCAACTCCAAGGGCGGCGACCAGAGCCTGACGGCCCGGTACCAGCCGCCGTCGCGCGGCTCGGAGACGCAGCGCCATCTCCAGGCGAAGTCCGTGAACACCTTCGTCAAGGACGTCCTGGCCACCCAGAAGAACGCGGACGTCGTCACCCTCGGCGACATCAACGACTTCGAGTTCTCGAGGACCACCCGCATCCTGGAGGACGACGGCGCCCTGTGGTCGGCGGTCAGGTCGCTGCCGCGGAGCGAGCGTTACTCGTACGTCTACCAGGGCAACAGCCAGGTCCTCGACCAGATCCTGGTCAGCCCGTCGATCCGGTGGGGCGGGCGCCTGTCGTACGACAGCGTGCACGTCAACGCCGAGTTCCACGACCAGATCAGCGACCACGACCCGCAGGTGCTGCGGTTCCGTCCGTAACCGGCCGTCCGCGGGAGCGGGTTCAGCGGGGGACGAGGCCGAGGACGTGGTCGTAGCGGTTGACCCCGCCGCCGGTCATGCCCGGCCAGTTCTGCACCCGCTCCCACAGGGCCGATCCCGAACCGATGCCGTCGCCCGGTGCGGCCAGGACGTCGATGTGGGCCTGCGCGCTCTCCCACTCCGCGTAGTTGAGGACGCGGGTGCCGTCGGTGCTGAGGTGGAAGTGGGCGGAGATACCGCCGGGGTGCGGCTCCGGCTCACTCTCCAGTGCCTCGAGGACGGCGTCGACCCAGGCGCGCTGCCGCTCGGGGTCGGGCCCCTCGAACTCGACGTCGACGACCACGACGCACCCCGGGACGGGCGCCGTCCCGCCGGTCTCGCGAGTGCGGCTGCGGTAGCGCCGGTACCTGTCGAGCCGCACCCGCTCGATGCCCGGCACGGCGGTGTCGATCTCGTCGACGCGCTCCTGCCGGTGCGCCTTCACGAAGGACTCGTACGCCGGCTCGCTCGCCCACTGGGAGTGGTGCAGCAGTGTGCTGCCGTCGTGGCCGGTGTAGACGTGGTAGCCCAGCAGGTCGTCGGCCGGCCAGGGACGGCGCTCCCAGGTACGGGCGATGGCGTCGACGGTCTGCCGCTGCCGCTCGGGGGTGCCCACTCGCCAGGTGCTGAAGAAGGGGGCCTGGACGTCGGGGCGGACGAGTTCGGGGTGCGCGTCGGTACGGCGGGTGCGGCGGGTCATGCCGGCCTCCAGTGATCGGTGGTCGTCAGGTGCACGCACCACTCTCCGACCTCGACCAAGGTTGAGGTCAAGTGCCCGCCGGAAGGTGTTCCGGTACCGCTACGGCGTGCGTGACGAGGGGCCCCGCTCGGGGCCCCTCGTCACGCACGCCGCGTCCTCCGCTTCAGCAGTACCCGTGAGGGTGGCGGCGGCGCAGCACACCCGCCGCGACCACGGCGCCCGCCGCCGCTCCGGCGATCAGCACCGCGCGCGGGTGCCCGAGCGCCCCCCGGACCGCCCCGCGTGCCCGTCCCGGCACGCCCCGCTCCGTGGCGGGCCCGGCCTCGCCTCCCGCCCCGTCGTGCCTGGCGTGGCCGGCCCTGCTCGCCTTGTCCTGCACGGTGCGACCGGCCCTGCCCGCCTTGTCCTGCACGGCGTGACCGGCCCTGCCCGCCTTGTCCTGCACGGTGTGACCGGCCCCGCCCGCCTTGTCCTGCACGGTGCGACCGGCCCTGCCCGCCTTGTCCTGCACGGTGTGACCGGCCTGTGCGGCGGAACTGCGCAACTGGACGGTCATGGCGCCGGCCTTGTCCCGGAGATCGGCGGCGCGGGCCTTGGCACGGCCCTTGACGTCCGCCTTCCCGGCCAGCTCCTCCACGGTGTCGCCGAGCTGGCCGCGGGTCTGTTCGATCTGCTGCCGCAGCTCGTCGGGCCCCTTGGCCCCGCCGGCCGGCTGTGCGGTGGAGCCGGTCCCGGCCCTCGTGCCGTCCCCGCTCGTCACGTCGGTCATCGATGCGCCCTTTCCCTGATCTGGTCCACGTCGGCCCTGACACTGCCGAGGGTCTCCTCGGGTTTCGGGGGCACGGCGCGACGGAGCTGGGCGCGGCCCATCATGGCCAGTACACCCGCGATCACGAAGAGCGCCGCCGTCACGATGAGCGCCGCGGCCCAGACGGGCAGCACCAGTGAAAGCGCGGCGGTGGCCGTGCCGGCCAGGGCGAACAGACCGACGTAAGCGATGGCGCCCGCGGCGCCGAGCATCCCGCCGCCGCGCCCGGCACGCCTGCCCTTCTCCGCCAGCTCCATCTTGGCGAGGGTCACTTCCTGGCGCACGAGCCGGGAGAGCTGTTCGGTGGCCTGACCGACCAGTTCACCCACGGAGTGCTGCTCGTCGTGCACCGGCCTGGTGTGCATGGTCCCGGTCACGTTCCGCCTCCTCTCGGTTCGGAGCGCTCCGGGTACCCCCGGCGGACCGGCGCTATCCCTGCCCTCGTCCGACGCTCACCCGCCCCCCGATCCGTAAGCATCTCTTACTGATACTTCGTAGAAGAATTAAGTGGAGCTACGCGACCGGTCTGCCGACACTACTCCCATGACGACAGACGGCCATCGCCCCTCCCCTCCGCCCTTCGGCCGCGCACTGTGCGCCATGGTCACGCCGTTCACCGAGGCCGGTGCGCTCGACCTCGACGGGGCCCAGCAGCTCGCCGGCCGGCTGGTGGCGGGAGGCTGCGACGGCCTGGTGCTGTCCGGCACCACGGGCGAGTCGCCGACCACCACGGACGCCGAGAAGGCGGCGCTGGTCACGGCGGTGCGGGAGGCGGTCGGGGAGCGGGTCTCACTCGTCGCCGGGGTGGGCACCGCCGACACCCGGCACACGGTGGAACTGGCACTGGCCGCGGAGAAGGCCGGCGCGGACGGGCTGCTGGTGGTCGCGCCGTACTACAGCAGGCCCCCGCAGGACGCCCTGGAGGCCCACTTCCTGGAGGTCGCGGACGCCTGCGGGCTGCCACTGACCCTCTACGACATCCCGGGCCGCACCGGCACCCGCATCGAGCCGGACACGTTGGTCCGTCTCGCCGAGCACCCGCGGATCATCGCCGTCAAGGACTGCGCCAACGACCTCCTCGGCACCCAGAAGGTGCTGTCCCGCACCGGCCTGGCGTACTACGCGGGCTGCGACGAGCAGGTCCTCGCCCTGTACGCGATCGGCGCGGCGGGGTACGTCAGTACCGTCGCCAACGCCGTACCGGACCTGTTCCGGGCCGTCCTCGACGCCTTCGACGCGGGTGACACCCGGCGGGCCGCCCTGCTCCAGCGCAGGGCGCTCCCGCTCATCGAGCCGATGATGGCGGCGGGCCTGCCCGGCACGGTCACCGCGAAGGCGCTCCTGGGCGCGCTCGGCCTGCCCGCCGGGCCGGTCCGCGCACCGCTGCGGGGCGCGGACCGGGCGACGACCGAGGCGTTGCTGGGGGCGTACGAGCGGCTGGTCGCCGACGCGGGTCAGTCCCAGGCGTAGCCGTCGCCGAACAGCAGGGTGTGCTCCAGTACGTCCTCCGCCGGGTCGTCGATCTGCCCCACGTGGAGGTTGAGGAGACCGACCCGGGGACCGTTGTGCGACTCGGTGGTGGTCTCGTCGGCGTGCGCGGTCCCCGCCGGGGCCCAGCACACCAGCGCCGCGGCGCCCGCCCCGGCCAGCCAACGCGCCACGGTCCTCGCCCGCTCGTTCGTCATACCAGGCTCCTCGTTTCGTCGGATCGGCGTCTGATCGGACTCTGCGTCCACCCGTTCATCCGCCAAGACCACCGGCAGGTCACGGGGCGTCATCCGTACGTGCGGGGGGCGCGCGAGGCATGCACCTCTATTGCGTTGGCGCGGCACGCCCCCTGCGCATACGGTCACGGCGATGAGCAGAAGACGCTACGTGGCCAGGGGCGTGCCCGGCGGCTACCGGATCTGGGACAACCGGGGGCGCCGCTGGTGGGGCGACCTCTACGAGCTGTGCCCCGACGACCTCCTGACCGAGCTCAACGGCCCGGCCGACCTGGCGCGGATCACGGCCCTGCTGAAGCGGTACCGGGCCCTGAAACGGTGAGCGCCCTCCGCGGGCGGCCGGTGTGCGCGGTGGCCGGGGCGAAGAGGGCGCTCAGCGGGCGGGGGTGGTCAGTTGTGGCTGTGCAGGACCTCGTTCAGGCCGCCCCACACCGCGTTGTTCGGGCGGGCCTCGACCGTGCCCGTGACCGAGTTGCGGCGGAAGAGGATGTTGGAGGCGCCGGAGAGTTCGCGGGCCTTGACGATCTGGCCGTCGGGCATCGTCACGCGGGTGCCGGCGGTGACGTAGAGGCCGGCCTCTACCACGCACTCGTCGCCGAGCGCGATGCCCACGCCCGCCTCGGCGCCGACCAGGCAGCGCTCGCCGATGGTGATGCGCACGTTGCCGCCGCCGGAGAGGGTGCCCATGGTGGAGGCGCCGCCGCCGATGTCGGAGCCGTCGCCGACGACGACGCCCGCGGAGACGCGGCCCTCGACCATCGAGGTGCCGAGCGTGCCGGCGTTGAAGTTGACGAAGCCCTCGTGCATGACGGTGGTGCCCTCGGCCAGGTGCGCGCCCAGCCGGACGCGGTCGGCGTCGGCGAGGCGGACGCCCTTGGGGGCGACGTAGTCCGTCATGCGCGGGAACTTGTCGATCGAGGTCACCTGGAGGTGCAGGCCCTCGGCGCGGGCGTTGAGGCGGACCTTCTCGACGTCGTCGACGGCGACCGGGCCGAGCGAGGTCCAGGCGACGTTGGCGAGGTGGGCGAAGATGCCGTCGAGGTTCTGGCCGTGCGGCTTGACCAGGCGGTGGGAGAGCAGGTGCAGGCGCAGGTAGACGTCGTACGTGTCGACCGGCTTCTCGTCCAGCGAGGCGATGACCGTGCGGACCGCGACCACCTCGACGCCGCGCCGGGCGTCCGGACCGACCGCCGCGGTCGCGCCGCCGCCGAGGAGTTCGGCGGCCTGTTCGGCGGTGAGGCGCTCGGTGCCGGAGGGGCCAGGACCCTCGGCACCCGCAGCGGAGAGTTCGGGGGCCGGGAACCAGGTGTCGAGGACGGTGCCGTCGGCGGCGATCGTGGCAAGCCCGGCGGCCACGGCGCCGGTGGTGCGGGGAGCAGTCGTGTCGGTCATGAGGGCAACCTAACCGGCCGTCGCCCGCGGAAGCGAGCCGGCCCCGCGGCCGTCTCGCGTGCCGGGCGGTACGGGGGACGCGCCGCCGCCCGGCGCGGTCACGGACTTGGGGGGACCACCCTCGCCAGCGCCTTTCGCGCGTACTCCTCGTCGTACGGCGTGTCCGTCAGCAGGACCTGGAGGCAGATCCCGTCCATCAGCGCCACCAGCGCCCGCACCGTCATCGGGTCCGTGCGGTCGGCGAGGACGGCGCCGACGCCCTCGGCCCATTCCGCGGCGACCGGGCGCAGGGCGGGGCGGCGCAGGGCGGCCAGGTACAGCTCGTACTCCAACTCGACG
The DNA here is from genome assembly GCF_039539045.1 of Streptomyces marokkonensis. NCBI lineage: Bacteria > Bacillati > Actinomycetota > Actinomycetes > Kitasatosporales > Streptomycetaceae > Streptomyces > Streptomyces marokkonensis. The sequence continues at coordinate 7,301 of NZ_BAABCQ010000023.1, read as the reverse complement.
CCGGTGCGGTCGCCGCCCAGCCACTCGCCGAGGACACGGGCGAGTTCGGCGGGCAGGTCGGTACGGGGGTCCGAGAGGGCGGGGTGGGCGGCGAGCACCTTCGCGAAGCCCTCGTTGGCCTGGCGCAGGGCGGCGACCAGGAGTTCGTCGAGGGACGCGAAGTGGTACGTCGTCGAGCCGAGGGGCACGTCCGCCTCGGCGGCGACGGTGCGGTGACTGAGGCCGGCGATCCCCTTCTGCCCGACGACCCGGATCGCCGCGTCGATGATGCGCCGGCGTCGTTCCGGGTCGTGGCGCCGGGCCATCAGTGCGCGCCGCCCAGGTTCAGCACGACCACGCCGATGATGATCAGCGCGATACCGGCGGCCTTGGTCACGGTCATCCCCTCCCCCATGAACGCCACCCCGATCGCGGCGATGGCGGCGGTGCCCACGCCGGCCCAGATGGCGTACGCGGTACCGACGGCGAGGGTCTTGAGGGTCTGGGCGAGCAGCGTGAAGGAGAGCACGTAGGCGGCGGCCGTCAGCAGCGAGGGCACCAGCCTGCTGAAGCCCTCGCTGTACTTCATGGCGGTGGTCCCGGCGACCTCGGCGGCGATGGCTCCGACCAGGAGCAGATATCCCATGTGTACGAGCGTACATAACGCAGGCGGGCGCGCACACGGAAACGGCGACGCCCGGTGGGCGTCGCCGTTTCATGAAGCGGTGCGGGTGCGTCTCAGACGCGTCTCAGACGTTGAACCCGAGCGCGCGCAGCTGCTCGCGGCCGTCGTCCGTGATCTTGTCCGGGCCCCACGGCGGCATCCAGACCCAGTTGATGCGCAGCTCGTTGACGATGCCGTCCGTGGCGGACTTGGCCTGGTCCTCGATCACGTCCGTCAGTGGACAGGCCGCCGACGTCAGGGTCATGTCGATGGTCGCGATGTTCGCGTCGTCGACGTGGACGCCGTAGATCAGTCCCAGGTTGACGACGTCGATGCCCAGCTCGGGGTCCACGACGTCCAGCAGGGCCTCGCGCACCTCCTCCTCCGAGGCGGGCTTCATTTCCACGGTCTCGCTCATGCCGTCGTCTCCTTCTCGGCGTCGGCGCCGTCCAGTGCCTGGGCCGTCGCGTCCTTCCAGGCCATCCAGCTCAGCAGGGCGCACTTGACCCGGGCCGGGTACTTCGAGACCCCGGCGAACGCGACCGCGTCCTCCAGGACCTCCTCCATCGCGTCGTCCGGCTCGATCCTGCCCTTGGACTGCATCAGCTCCAGGAAGGTCTCCTGGATCCGCCGCGCCTGGGCGAGGTCCTTGCCGACCAGCAGGTCGTTCAGCACGGAGGCGCTGGCCTGGCTGATCGAGCAGCCCTGGCCGTCGTAACTGACGTCGCTGATCGTCGTGCCGTCGTACTTCACGCGCATCGTGATCTCGTCGCCGCACGTCGGGTTGACGTGGTGCACCTCGGCGTCGCCGTCCCTCAGACCACGCCCGTGCGGGTTCTTGTAGTGGTCCAGGATGACTTCCTGGTACATGGAGTCCAGCTTCATGCTTTTCGCTCGTCCCGTCAGCCGAAGAAGTTCCGTACGTGCTCCAGGCCGTCGACCAGTGTGTCGATCTCGGCCGGCGTGGAGTACAGATAGAACGACGCTCGCGTGGTCGCAGGAATTCCGTAGCGGAGGCAGACGGGGCGGGCGCAGTGGTGGCCGACCCGGACCGCGATGCCCTGCTCGTCGAGGACCTGGCCCACGTCGTGCGGGTGGATGTCGCCGAGCGCGAAGCTGATCGCCGCGCCACGGTCCTCGGCCGTCGCCGGACCGATGATGCGCAGGTCCGGGACGTCCAGCAGCCGCTTCACCGCGTACTCGGTCAGCGCCTGCTCATGGGCGTGGATCTTGTCCATGCCGATCGAGTTGAGGTAGTCGATCGCCGCGCCCAGGCCCACCGCCTGCGCGATCGGGGGCGTACCCGCCTCGAACTTGTGGGGAGCCGGGGCGTACGTGGAGGAGTGCATCGAGACCGTCTCGATCATCTCGCCGCCGCCGAGGAAGGGCGGGAGGTCCTCCAGCAGTTCCTGGCGGCCCCACAGGACGCCGATGCCCGTCGGGCCGCACATCTTGTGGCCGGTGAAGGCCACGAAGTCGGCCTGGAGGGCCTGTACGTCCATCGGCATGTGCGGCGCGGCCTGGGAGGCGTCGATGCACACGAGTGCGCCGACCTCCTGGGCGCGGCGCACTATCGCCTCGACCGGGTTCTGGGTGCCCAGGATGTTGGAGACCAGCACGAAGGAGACGATCTTCGTCTTCTCCGTGATGACCTCGTCGATGTTGGACAGGTCCAGGCGGCCGTCGTCGGTGAGGCCGAACCAGCGGAGCTTCGCGCCGGTGCGCTGCGCCAGCAGCTGCCACGGCACGATGTTGGAGTGGTGCTCCATCTCCGTGATGACGATCTCGGTCTCGTGGTCCACGCGGTAGGGCTCGTCGGCCCAGCCCAGCATGTTGGCCACGAGGTTGAGCGACTCCGAGGCGTTCTTGGTGAAGATCACCTCGTCGCGGGAGGGCGCGTTGATGAACTCCGCGACCTTGTCCCGCGCGCCCTCGTACAGCTCCGTGGCCTCCTCGGCGAGGACGTGCACGCCACGGTGGACGTTGGCGTTGTGCTGCTCGTAGTACTCGGTGAGCACGTCGATGACCTGGCGGGGGGTCTGCGAGGTCGCGGCGTTGTCGAGGTAGACGAGCTTCTGTCCGTCATGGACCTCGCGGTCCAGGATGGGGAAGTCCTTGCGGATCGCCTCACCCAGAAGACTGGGCGCGGTGAGGAGGCCCGGCAGCTGTGTCACTCGGATGCGCCGCCCTTCGTGTATGCCTCGTAGCCCTCGGCCTCCAGCTTGTCGGCCAGCTCGGCGCCGCCCGACTCGGCGATGCGGCCGTTCGCGAAGACGTGGACGTGGTCGGGCTTGATGTAGCGCAGGATGCGCGTGTAGTGGGTGATCAGCAGGGTGCCGACCTCGCCCGACTCGTGCACGCGGTTGACGCCCTCGGAGACGACACGCAGGGCGTCGACGTCGAGGCCGGAGTCGGTCTCGTCGAGGATCGCGATCTTCGGCTTGAGCAGCTCCAGCTGGAGGATCTCGTGGCGCTTCTTCTCACCGCCGGAGAAGCCCTCGTTGACGTTGCGCTCGGCGAAGGCGGGGTCCATGTTGAGGCGCTGCATGGCCTCCTTGACCTCCTTCACCCAGGTGCGCAGCTTGGGGGCCTCGCCGCGGACGGCGGTGGCGGAGGTGCGCAGGAAGTTGGAGACCGAGACGCCGGGGACCTCGACCGGGTACTGCATGGCGAGGAAGAGGCCGGCGCGGGCGCGCTCGTCGACGGACATCTCCAGGACGTCCTCGCCGTCGAGGGTGACGGTGCCGCCGGTGATCGTGTACTTGGGGTGACCCGCGAGGGAGTAGGCGAGGGTCGACTTGCCGGAGCCGTTCGGGCCCATGATGGCGTGCGTCTCGCCCTGCTTCACGGTGAGGTCGACGCCCTTGAGGATCTCCTTCGTGGCGTTGTCGGCCTCGACGGTGACGTGCAGGTCTCGGATTTCAAGCGTTGCCATGGGTGCCTCAGGACTCCTGGGTGAGGGAGACGAGTACGTCGTCCCCTTCGATCTTTACGGGATATACGGGGACGGGGCGTGTCGCCGGAAGACTGTCGGGCTTGCCCGAGCGGAGGTCGAAGCGCGAGCCGTGCAGCCAGCACTCGATGTGGCAGTCGTCGACCTCGCCCTCGGCGAGGGAGACGTTCGCGTGCGAGCAGATGTCGTGGATCGCGAACAGCTCGCCCTCGGTGCGCACGACGGAGATCGGCGTGCCGTCGAGTTCCACCCGCTTGGGGGTGTCCTCCTCCAGCTCGCCTGCTCCACAGACGCGTACGAAGGTCATGCGACCGACGCCTCCAGCTCCTCGTCGATCTTGGCGAGCAGACGCTCCTCGATGTCCGGGACACCGATCTGCTGGACGAGTTCGGCGAAGAAGCCGCGGACCACCAGACGGCGGGCGTCGATCTCGGGGATACCGCGCGCCATCAGGTAGAAGAGCTGCTCGTCGTCGAAGCGGCCGGTGGCCGAGGCGTGACCGGCACCGACGATCTCGCCGGTCTCGATCTCGAGGTTCGGCACCGAGTCGACCCGCGCGCCGTCCGTGAGGACGAGGTTGCGGTTCATCTCGTAGGTGTCGGTGCCCTCGGCCGCGGCCTCGATGAGCACGTCGCCGATCCAGACGGCGTGCGCGTCCTCGCCCTGCAGCGCGCCCTTGTAGACGACGTTGGACTTGCAGTGCGGGACGTTGTGGTCGACCAGGAGGCGGTGCTCCTGGTGCTGGCCGGCGTCGGTGAAGTACAGGCCGAACAGCTCGGCCTCGCCGCCGGGGCCGGCGTAGGCGACACGCGGGTGCAGCCGGACCAGGTCGCCGCCGAAGGTGACCACGAACGACTTGAAGGTGGCGTCCCGGCCGATCAGAGCGTTGTGCTGGCCGACGTGCACCGCCTTGTCGTCCCAGTCCTGGACGGAGACGACGGTCAGCTTCGCGCCGTCGCCCAGCACGTAGTCGACGTTCGCGGCGAGCACCGCGTCACCGGTGTGGTCGATGACGACCACGGCCTCGGCGAAGGCGCCCAGCTCGACGACCTGGTGGGCGTAGGCGGTGCCGCCCTCGCCGTGGACGGCGATGCGGATCGGCTCGGTGAGGACCGTCTCCTTGGAGACGGTGATCACGCCGGCCTTCTCGAACGACGAGTAGGCCTGGGCGGCGACCCGGTCCACGGGGGTGCCCGCCCTACCGATGCGCGCGTCACCGCGGTCGACGGTCTCGACGACGACGCCCTCGGGCGCGTCGATGTCGACCTTCACACCGTCGCCGGTGGCGGCCGCGGTGCCGTCGTGCAGCCCGCGCAGCCGCTCCAGCGGGGTGAACCGCCACTCCTCCTCTCGGCCGTGGGGGACCGCGAAGTCCGCCACGTCGAAGGACGCGGGTGCGCTCATGCGCGTGGCGACGGTCGACTCGGCGGCCACCGCGATCTGACCGGCGGTGGTGGAGCCCACCGGGATGTTCTGAGCCTCAGCCATGGCTGTCGGTCTGCTCTCTTCCTGCGTCAAGAAATCTGGGACTGCTGCGAAGGGGCGGGCGTCAGCCGACCGCGCCTTCCATCTGCAGCTCGATCAGCCGGTTGAGCTCGAGGGCGTACTCCATGGGCAGCTCCTTCGCGATGGGCTCGACGAAGCCGCGCACGATCATCGCCATCGCCTCGAACTCGCTCAGACCGCGGCTCATCAGGTAGAAGAGCTGGTCCTCGGAGACCTTGGAGACGGTCGCCTCGTGACCCATGGACACGTCGTCCTCGCGGACGTCCACGTAGGGGTACGTGTCGGAGCGGGAGATGGTGTCGACGAGCAGCGCGTCGCACAGCACGTTCGACTTGGAGCCGGGGGCGCCCTCACCGATCTCGACGAGACCGCGGTAGGACGTACGGCCACCGCCGCGCGCCACGGACTTCGAGACGATGTTGGAGGACGTGTTCGGCGCCATGTGGACCATCTTGGAGCCGGCGTCCTGGTGCTGGCCCTCGCCCGCGAAGGCGATGGACAGGGTCTCGCCCTTGGCGTGCTCGCCCATCAGGTAGACGGCCGGGTACTTCATCGTCACCTTGGAGCCGATGTTGCCGTCGATCCACTCCATGGTCGCGCCCTCGTACGCCACGGCGCGCTTGGTGACCAGGTTGTAGACGTTGTTCGACCAGTTCTGGATGGTCGTGTAGCGGCAGCGGGCGTTCTTCTTGACGATGATCTCGACCACGGCGGAGTGCAGCGAGTCCGACTTGTAGATCGGAGCCGTGCAGCCCTCGACGTAGTGCACGTAGGCGCCCTCGTCGACGATGATCAGGGTCCGCTCGAACTGGCCCATGTTCTCCGTGTTGATACGGAAGTAGGCCTGGAGCGGGATCTCGACGTGCACGCCCTTCGGCACGTAGATGAAGGAGCCGCCGGACCACACCGCGCTGTTCAGCGAGGCGAACTTGTTGTCGCCGACGGGGATGACGGTCCCGAAGTACTCCTTGAAGAGCTCCGGGTGCTCCTTCAGGGCCGTGTCGGTGTCCAGGAAGATGACGCCCTGCTCCTCCAGGTCCTCACGGATCTGGTGGTAGACGACCTCGGACTCGTACTGGGCCGCGACACCGGCGACGAGGCGCTGCTTCTCCGCCTCGGGGATGCCGAGCTTGTCGTACGTGTTCTTGATGTCCTCGGGCAGGTCCTCCCAGGACTCCGCCTGCTTCTCCGTGGAGCGCACGAAGTACTTGATGTTGTCGAAGTCGATGCCCGACAGGTCCGAGCCCCAGTTCGGCATGGGCTTCTTCTCGAAGAGGCGCAGGCCCTTGAGGCGGAGCTTGGTCATCCACTCCGGCTCGTTCTTCTTCGAGGAGATGTCGCGGACGACGTCCTCGTTGATGCCGCGCTTGGCAGAGGCGCCGGCCGTGTCGGAGTCGGCCCAGCCGTATTCGTACTTGCCCAGGCCCTCGAGCTCGGGGTGAGCAGTCTCCGTGGGGAGCGTCATGCGGGGTTCCTCCCGGCCGTGCTTGCAGATGCGTTAGCGGTGTTCTTGGGCGCCCGCGCCGTGGGCGGCGCGTGCGAAGTCTTCGGAATGAACGTGGTGCAGACCCCGTCGCCGTGCGCGATGGTCGCGAGCCGCTGTACATGAGTACCGAGCAGCTCGGCGAAAAATTCCGTCTCCGCCTCGCACAGCTGCGGAAACTGCTCCGCGACGTGGGCGACCGGGCAGTGGTGCTGGCACAGCTGCTCACCCTGCTGGGGGTGGGGTGCGCTCCGCGCGGTAGCAGCGTACCCGTCCGCGCTGAGGGCCTTGGCCAGGGCTTCCGTGCGCTTCTCGGCCGGGACGGACTCGACCGCCTTGCGGTACGCGCCCGCCTGGGCGGCGATCCGGGCACGGGCGAAGGCGGCGATCGCCTGCTCCCCGCCCTCCTGGCGGCCGATCCAGCGCAGGGCGTCCGCGGCCAGCTTGTCGTACGACTGGTCGAAGGCGTCCCGGCCGCAGTCGGTGAGCGCGAAGACCTTCGCGGGCCGTCCCCGCGTGCGCGTGCCGTAGACCCGCTGCTCGCGGGCTTCGACCACGTCGTCGGCGACCAGCGCGTCGAGGTGGCGCCGGACGGCGGCCTGAGTGAGGCCCAGACGCCCGGCGAGCTCGGCGACGGTCGACGGCCCATGGTCCAGGACGGAACGCGCGACACGGTTGCGGGTGGACCGCTCACCGGTCGCGAGTTCCTCCTGTGG